>JAIOSH010000477.1 GCA_021107685.1 Bacteroidales bacterium
AGGCACTGACAAACATTGAAATTCTGCCAATATAATTGCCATATTTTACATAAAAAGTCAAATCGGAATTAGCATTAATATTTTGTTGTATAACTGCGGGTTCCCAATATGATGTTGGCTGTAAAACATCTCCTCTTTGGTTTATAAATGCTGATATACCGGTATTAGCCGAGCGAGCAATACTTCTCCTTGTCTCAATTGCTCTCATCGGAGAAAAAGAAAAATGCTGCTTATACCCCGGAGTATTACCCCACCATCCATCATTAGTTATTACAAAAATCAGGTTTGCTCCTTTTTTAACAAATTCAGCACAATATTCGCCATAAACAGATTCATAACAAATAACAGGTGCTATTATTAAAGAATCTTCCTGAATAATAAATACTTTTTTCTCTTTATCACTCCCTAAGCTTCCAAGAGTACCTCCAAGGTCAATAGCATATTTTTCCAAAGGTTTTAATAATTTCCATGAAGGCATTTTTTCTACTCCAGGCGTAAGCTTTGATTTATGATGAATTTGTATGTATTTTGATGTATCTGTCAACATAGCTGTATTGTAAGCATCATACCAGAAATTATTATATTTGTGCTTCCGTGCTGTATTTGTTAAAGGTTCTTCCTCATTAAACCTTTTATAAGATGAAGCGCCAATGACTATTCTTAATTGGGAAAATTTCTTGTTAAATGCACGCAGTTTCTTAATGCTTGGTGAATCATTTAACTGATCTTCCCAGATACCCTCTTGTATGGCAGATTCAGGGGAAACAATAAATTTAGTGCTACTATCAATTTCTTTTATTGCAAGTTCAATATTTCTATCAATAACTTCCAAAGGTGGTAATGAGTATTGTTCATTATAAGGATCAAGGTTCGGCTGAATAACAACTACATTAACAGGCTTTTCTTTTTCTTCATAATTGTAATAAATAAAATATGAAATAATAATGGGTACTATGATTAAAAATAATGTAGATGTTGATAAAACGACAATTTTATTTTTTGATCTATTTTTATCTAATAAAAGAACCGATATTTTATAAATAAAAATATTAACGATTAAAACCCAGAATGTTCCACCAAACACACCGGTATATTCATACCATTGTATCCATTTTGTGTAACAGGCAAAGCCATTTCCAAGATTCAGCCAAATCCATGACAAATCCCAGTCAAGATGTAAAAATTCAAATGTTATCCAGTAAAATACTAAAACAAAATATCCCTGATTATTACGATAAATCACACGCCTTGTTATGTGATATATATTAAAGACAACTGCCATGAACAGTGCATTTAAAATCCATGCCAAAATAGCTACAGGCGTGGAATTCCATATCCACCATGTTATAAGAAAATTCCAAATAAAAAAAGCAGGATAAGTATAAAAAAATACACTAAATCTGCTAAAATTTATTCTGTTTCTATATATATGATCTTCAATAAATAATAAGGGAATAAAGGCAAAAAAAAGTAAGATGGGAAATCCGTTAACAGGCCAGCCACAACAAAGCAATACACCGGATAAGGCTGAAAGTAATAAAAGATGATATTTCTTCATTCAATAATAAATATTATTTAATATTGCGAAAGCCTTTTTTAATAATCTGCATTATCTAATATTTGTTCGCAATCTTTATTTATTATTTCTTCTCTTCTCATTTGTTCTTCATGGGATAATTCATTCCAGTTTAAAATTTCTTCATAAGAATATTTTTCAAACATTTTATTCATAGAACATTCACAAAATTCTTTAGCTGTTGCTGTATCTGTTATATTGCTTAATAATAATGCTTTTATACAACTTTTAATATTAATTTCCTTTAATCTTGCCATTTCATCTTCATTAGCATTTTTAGTTTCTTTATTACTTGTCTGATTACAGGATAGAACAACAAGTAATACTACAAGTAACATAATATACTTTTTCATAATATTTATAATTTTAATTTATAGCAAAAGTAGTTTAGTAAGTTCTTATTTCCAAATTATTTTTATCAATACAGAAAATTATTATATGGATAGCGCTTAATATGAATTTTTTTAACTTCCTTATATAAATTTTTTTTAAGTTCTTCAACATTATCCTTTTTTATTGCTGAAATAAACAAACATGGCATATTGGATTTAGCCATCCAGGTTCTTTTCAGGTCATCAAGGCTGAAATTTTCTTTATTAACAGGTGTAAGGTCATCAGGTTCTTTTTCTATAAAAGTATAAATATCAATCTTATTAAAAACAATAATACAAGGTTTATCAAAGGCATTAATATCTATAAGTGTTTGTTTTACAACGTTTATTTGCTCTTCAAAGTCGGGATGCGAAATATCAACTACATGAATTAAAATATCAGATTCTCTTACTTCATCAAGAGTAGATTTAAATGATTCAACAATACCAACAGGTAATTTACGAATAAAACCTACTGTATCAGATAATAAAAAAGGTAAATTTCCAATAATGACTTTTCTAACAGTTGTATCTAAAGTTGCAAACAATTTATTCTCGGCAAAAACATCAGATTTGCTCAAAAGATTCATTATTGTTGATTTCCCTACATTTGTATAACCAACCAAAGCAACACGTATCATATTGCCCCTGCTTTTGCGCTGAGTTATTTTTTGTTTATCAATTTGTACGAGTTTCTTTTTTAAAAGAGCAATTTTACTACGGATAATACGCCGGTCAGTCTCAATTTCTGTTTCACCGGGACCTTTCATTCCTATTCCACCTTTTTGTTTTGACAGGTGTGTCCACATGCGGGTTAAGCGTGGCAAAAGATATTCATACTGGGCTAATTCTACTTGTGTTTTGGCATGTGCAGTTCTCGCCCTATTTGCAAAAATGTCTAAAATTAAATTATTTCTATCAATTATTTTACATTCAAGAACTTTTTCAAT
>JAIOSH010000276.1 GCA_021107685.1 Bacteroidales bacterium
AATTTGTGTCAAAATAAAAACCAATAAAAAATGAAACAAAAATATTCAATATTATTAACAGCTTTGCTTACGGTTTTTTCGTTACAAACCATAGCACAAAAAAGTGAAGTCGTCTTTACTTATGATGCTTCAGGAAACCGGATTACAAGAACAATTATTTTAGAAGAAAAGAAAAAAGAACCGAAACAGGAAATTGATACAACTAATTTAAAGCAAACCGAAAAAAAGGATAATGAAATTGTAAAGCACACCACTACAATCGGTGAAATGACCATAAACATCTATCCCAACCCGAACGGCGGAATGTTTAAAGTGAGCATTGACGGGTGGGATAATAAAACCACAACTTTATTACAATTGCATACATTGTCAGGTACAGAAATTGTTAAAAAAGAACATTTGCAACCCGAAACGCCGGTGAATATTAGTGATCAACCTGAGGGAACGTATATCCTGACATTGATAATAAACGGGAAGAAAGAGGTGTGGAAGCTTGTGAAAAGATAAAAGTGTAAATTATAAAATTTATAAAATGAAAAAAATATATATTCTTTTAATCATATTAAGCGTACTGACTGAAGTTTACGGGCAAAACAATATAGTAAATGAAACAGGTGTGAGTTTCACTTTTGAAGAAGAATTGGATGGTGATACTATTTATGAATACACAGCGAGCGATTATATTAAGATGAATGATGGTTTTGAATATACACCAAACTCCGGTAATTACTTTCATGCAAAGACGGACCCTTTTATGGTTTTCCCGCCCGGGGGAGGTGTTGCAGGAGGACCAAATCCTGCTGATTCAGGAGTTGTTGGGACAATTCCTGGCAATTTTTCGGTTTCATCTACTGGTGCAGCAACTTATACCATACCTATTGACCTTCCTGCAGGAACAGCTGGTATGACACCTGATTTGGCACTTGTTTATAACAGCAGGGCAAGAAATAATATTATGGGTTCAGGTTGGTCAATTAGTGGATTTTCATCCATTACCAGAACTCATCCTACTTACTATTATAATGGCGCACCTGATGATATTGATTTTATTAATGATCAATTATTACTCGACGGAAAACGATTAATAAGAGTTGATTCGATTGATGGAAAAATATTTTATAAGACCGAAATACATGATATAAGTAAAATTATCTATTATGCTGATAATCCGCCAAACGATTATTTTGAAGTTAAGACAAAATCAGGATTGACAAAAATATATGGGCAAAATACTGATTCAAGACAAGTATATTCACCAAATATAAACCAGGCAGATGATAAATATCCTTTTATCTGGCATCTTGACAGAATAATTGACAGACAAAATAATTATATTGACTATACTTATTTACAACAACCAAATATTGGCGATGTAAAACTTATCGGAATAGAATATACAGGGAAAAAGGTAAGTGATAAAGACAATAATAAAAGCTATGGATATTATAAAATACAATTTTTTTTTAACTCTTTTATTATTGAGGACGAACAGGAACTAATCCAAACAAATTATTTTAATTACCGAAATTCAGGAAATTACATTTATAACAATATCTATAAATTGAATAATATAGTTATAGTATATGATGATGAAGAAATAAAAAAATATGGTTTTTTATATACCATTAATAATATTACTGATGAGTATTATTTAAGAGAAATAACTTTAACTGAAAAAATTTCAGGGAATGAAGAAAATGTTAATTCAACTAAATTTAATTGGCATTTTTACGATTATGATTATGAAATAGAAAATTATGATACTACAAAAGCAGTATATTTCGGGGCATACAGAATCGGAACAGGTGATTTTAACGGTGACGGGAAAAGCGATATTGCTGAGACAATGGATGTTGATACACTCAGGATTTTTTCACCATCAGATAATTCAATGAATATAATAATCAGTTGTTTAAAACCCGAAATTGTCAGTGGCGCTGATTTTAACGGCGATGGAAAAGATGAAATTGTATTAATATATGATGATAAGATTACTATATATAAAATATTCACTGCTTCAAAAAATAACCTTTATGATTACGAATTAATATTTACAACATCAGGCAAACCAGTAATAGGTGATTTTAATGGGGACGGGTTAATGGATTGTGTGGTTGCAAGCGATGCTCAAACATGGACATATTTTGAAGGTAACCCTGACAGTTATTTAGGAAATGGCATAGCAGCAGGTCAGTTTACAGGCACCCTTGATGATGAAAAGTTCAGAGTTGCTGATTTTGATGGTAACGGTACAAGTGAAATAGTGGGGAAATTTACAGATATTAACAATTATCATATTTTCAAGTTCAATTTTAATAATTCACACTTCGAGTTCTTTGGCAGTTTCTCTCAATTATATCCTTGTTCAAAGCTTTTTTTAAAAGATTTTAACAGTGATGGAAAATCTGATATTTGCGAACTGGGTTCAGGTAAAAAAGCAATTCGTTTCTCTATGGGTTCTTCATTCACTGAAGTTTTTGAAAATGATTTCTCCAATCAGATCAATTCGGTGATGGATATGAATAACGATGGGAGAGACGATTTTTTATCAATTTATTATAATGAAATTACAAAAAAAATTAAAATATTTTCATATTTTACAAAACCAGATGGGAAGGCATGGAATTCTAAATTTTTAGAATTTGATCTTGAAGGGAATTACGATGATTTAAATATTTTAGGATGTATAAGCAATGATTTTTCGGGAAACGGCATCCCCGACGTATATGTAAAATTCGTCGATCCCGGACATCCACCCTATCAAGCTGACAAGTTTTACTCATGGCTAATTACACATAATGACCAGTTTGTAAATACTATAGATACAATTACCAATGGTTTTGGCGCTAAAATAAACATAAATTATTCGCCTTTGATACCAGCCAGTTCTTGTTTTACCTGTAGTGCTACTCCGTCATATCCTTTAGGAAATTTAATAAGCGGAAATTTATATATTGTAAATGAAGCCACAAGCAGTAACGGACAAGGTGGATTTTTTCATACACAATATTTTTATGAGGGTGCTAAAATTCATGCAAAGGGAAAGGGTTTTCTATGCTTTGAGAAATTTTATCAGAAGAACTTTAAAACAGGTTTTCTGACTATCAATTATTATAGTATTGACAATATAAATTATTATTTCCCTAAACTTGATAGTATAAACAAATTTATTATAGGACAACAAGTACCATTTTTTGAAAAACATAATCGTTTTCAATTTAAACCATATTCATCCGAGCCTAGTAATCTTATCTTTTTTCCCTTCGTGGAGACAAGCATTACTAAAGAAAGGGAAAATAACGGTAATTATATAAGAACAACAAAATCCATTTCGAATTATGATGAATATGGAAATAAAATTTACAAAAAAAATTATATTGATAAAGACGAACTGGATTTTAGTTCGCCTGTGAATTTATTCGATTTTTGGACGGAAACAATCATTGATTACTATGAGGATGACCCAGTTAATTATCAACATTTTATTAATAATTGGGTTTTGGGCCTTATTCGCTCTGTAGATATAGTTAAGTATTCGCCTGATGGTGAGAAAGAAAGATATACTGAATTTTCATATTTCCAAGATACGGCTTCAATACAATACGGTTTATTGGAAACAAAGACCATTGAACCACAGCATGATAGCGCAAAAATATTTGAATATGAATATGATAATTATGGTAATATAAAATCCAAAACATTGCGCGCTCTGAATAATCCCGACTTAATACCAAGGATAACATTGTATGAATACGATCATGAACTAGATAATCCTCATGGGAGATTTCTTACAAAAATAACAGAGAAAACCGATGGAGAAGACGACCATATTACAACATCTCAATATAACTATAAAACCGGGCTTATTAATTCCGTAACCGATATAAACGGATTAACAACATCCTATTTCTACGACAATTTCGGCAGATTAATAAAAACAATAAGTCCTGATAATGTTCAGTCACATAATGCTTTTCGATGGTTACTGCCTGATGATACTGATAAGCCGCCAAATGCACTATATTATGAGTGGATACAATCATCAGGAAGTCCCCCCGTAAAAGTTTATTATGATACCATAGGAAGGGTATTGCGAACTGTAACAATTGGTTTTAATAAAAACGAAAAAATTTATTCGGATAAGGTTTACGATGAGAATAAAGGGTTGTTGGTCAAAGAGTCCGACCCCTTCTTTCACGAAACATTACCGCAAGACATTCAATGGACAGAGTATTATTACGATGATATGAACAGGATATGGAAAACAGTATTACCGAGCAAACCAGATGAAGAAAGGAAAACAGAGATAACTTACAATGGCTTGGAAATAATTACCAAAAATGCAAAAGAGCAAACCCAAACAGTTAGAAAGTATGCAACAGGATGGTTAAAAGAAAGTGAAGATACACAAGGCAATATTATGAATTATAGTTATTATGCAAATGGATTACTTAAAGAAATGGAAGACCTGAAAGGTAATATTACTTCGTTTGAGTATGACCTGTTCGAAAACAGAACCAAGATTATCGATCCGGATGTTGGGGTTGTAATAGACATATTTAATGCTTATAACGAATTAAATAAAGAAGTTAAAAATGGTGAAATAGTTGCTGATAATATTATTTACGACAGGTTAGGCAGGATTATTTCAAATACCATACCTGAAGGAACTACCGTATGGGAATATGATACTAAACAGCATGGCTTTGGTAAAATCTCAACAATTACATTGGATTACATTGATTGCAACCAGGACACTATATACCACACTAAATTTTTTGAATATGACAGTTTAAGCAGGCTTATAAGTATCACAGAGACAATTAACGAGGAACCCTTCACTACTACTAATACTTATGATATTTTTAGCAGAATTAAATGTTTTGAATATCCATCTGGATATAAAATAAAATATAAATACAACTCGCAAGGATATTTGAGTAAAATAAATGATGAATCCGGTAGTATGCTATGGGAGGCTACAGCCTACAATGCTAAAAATCAGCTTACTGATTACAATTTAGGTAATGGCATTAATACACAAAATATTTATAACCCGTTTACAGGCATGATAAACAATATTATTGCAAATAAAAATTCATTGATAATCCAAAATATGAATTATCAATGGGATGTACTCGGTAATTTATCAGAAAGGGAAGATGAAAATAAGTTTTTGAAAGAAACTTTTAGATATGATAATCTTAATCGGCTTTACCAAATTGAATTAAATGGAAATTTGGTTTCGGAAATTGATTTTAACGAAATTGGAAATATCACAGATAAAACAGGTGTAGGAAATTATACCTATGACGAAACAAGCGGAATCCGCCCACATGCCGTTAAAAATATTACCGGCGATTTAAATGGGATTAATCAAACTGACCAGCAAATAGATTATACATCATTTGACAAAGTTTGCAGAATAATCGAAGATACAGATACCCTTGATATGATATATGGGATAGGGCACAGCAGGATTAAACAAAAAATTCATAGCGGCAATTCATTTAAAATAAAAACTTACATTGGAGGCGTTTATGAAAAAATTCAAGATGAAAACGGAAATATAAAAGAAATACATTATATTAGCGCCCCAAACGGAGTGGTTGGCATTTACAATATCACAAATTCAGCTAATAAAGAAATGAATTATATACTGAAAGACCATCTTGGCAGCATACAATGTATTACCGACGGGCAAGGGAACTTAGTTGAAGAACTAAGTTTTGATGCCTGGGGAAGAAGACGAAACCCTACAGACTGGTCGTACAATAACATACCCGCTTCTTTTATGTTTGACAGAGGCTTTACCATGCACGAACATTTGGATAAGTTCGGACTTATAAATATGAACGGAAGGATGTACGATCCTGCTATCGGTCGTTTCCTTAGCCCCGACCCCTTCACTCAGACACCTCATTCTTTACAGGGTCTTAACCGGTATAGCTATCTTATGAACAATCCATTGAGCGGAATTGACCCTACGGGTTATTTTATTAAAGCAAATAAAGATATCGGAACGCAGAATAACAGTATTGGAATAGGCAGTGTCGCGTGGGATTACTTTACATGGTATCCCGGTCAGTTTGAAATGATAGAGTTAAGTATTAATTACAGGGCTGCAAAATATTCTGCACCATCTTATGAAAAATTGAAGAAGATTAAATCTCAGGTAATTAATTTTGATAATGGACCTGGTGTTTTTAATCCTTCGGGTACTTATTATGATAAAATTTATGATTTAGGTGCTGAAACAACCGGATTGGACTTTTTCTTCGAAGATAAGCCTAAAACAGTAAAAAAGAAAGAGACTAAAGAGGTGAAGGATGCACAAAGTACAGGGAAGCCTGATAATTATGTAGAGAAATATGAAGAATATGAATTGAAGGTTAACTATGGGCTTGGTTTTGGTGTTAAATCCCCATATGGTTCTGGAATGGTTAATGTTTGGAATAAAAATGTTTATACTTTATCTTCTGATAAAAATAAAAAGATAGATTCAGGATTCTTGATTGTTGGTGGTTCGTTTTCAGTACCATTGATTAATGCAGGGGGAAGTTTAAATA
>JAIOSH010000535.1 GCA_021107685.1 Bacteroidales bacterium
ATCATCATTGTCAAGTACTAATTGTCCTCCTTCTCCTTTTATATATTTTAATACATGGCTCAAATTGACCAGTTGTGAGTGGTGCACTCTGCAAAAGCCTTCGTTAGACAGCATTTCATCGAATTCTTTAAGTGTTCGGCTTACAGACTTCTTATGTCCGTCTTTAAGGTAGAAAATAGTATAATTAGCATCCGATTCACATCTGATAATATCACTTAATTGTACAAACTCAATCTCATTCATTGATGGAATGGCAATTTTTTTAAAACCTTCTTTGTTTTGAAGGAGTAATTCGATTTTTTTGTTCAATAGTCGAACTTCATGGGCTAAATCAAGTTTCTTAACAGCGTTTATTAACTCATCAGAGTCAACCGGTTTTAACAAAAAATCTATTGCAGAAAATTTAAAAGCTTTGATGGCGTATTTATCATAAGCAGTAACAAAAATTATGTTAAAATTTCTTTTGTGAATCCTTTCAAGCAAGTCGAATCCCGTACCGTCAGGCATTTGAACATCAAGAAATACTAATTCGGGATTATACTTTTCAATTTTTTTTATTCCTGTTTCCACGTTATCTGCTTCATCCAAAAGCTTTACCTCCGGGCAATATAAATTAAGGTAGCTTTTCAAACTATCCCGGCTTTGTATTTCATCGTCTATGATCAGAGAATTTATCATTTGTTATCATCTTAATTTTTCAGTTCTACTGTTAAATGCGTAAATGTGTGAATGCTTATATGTTATTTATTCTCTCATTATATCATTTTATCATTGTATAATTATATAATTGTATCATTCTCTCATTATATCATTTTATCATTGTATAATTATATAATTGTATCATTCTCTCATTATATCATTTTATCATTGTATAATTGTATAATTGTTAATCCTTCTCGAATGGAATATGCAGAACAACCTCTGTTCCTTCAGGTAAACCATCTTCATCCTTTAAATCATTGATTTGTATTGAGATGTTTCCCGCCAGTTTTTCATTTAATAATTCCAAACGTTCTTCAGTAAGTTTAGAGCCAAGTGATTGCCATCCGTTCTTTTTCTGAATATGTGTGTTTGCTTCCCTTCCAATGCCATTATCAGCAACAATGCATTTTATAACATCATGCTCACGAAAATAATTAATCTTAATTAAACCTATATTTTCTTTTTTAGCAATACCGTGCTTTATAGCGTTTTCAACAAAAGGCTGTATTAACATTGGTGGAATGTAAAACATTTCAGGGTCAATGTCCGGTGCAAGGTTTATTTCAAAATCAAACTTATCCTTAAACCGGTTTTTCTCCAGCTCGAGATTCAGTCTTAATGATTTTATATCATCTTCGAGGCTAATAAATGATTTGCGTGAGTTGTCAAGGATTGACCTCATTAAATTTGCAAACTTATCAAGGAACATGGCTGCTGATTTAGCTTCATTACCAAGAATATAACTCCTTATCGAATTAAGTGAATTAAAAATAAAATGTGGGTTCATTTGTGAACGCAATAAGCGTTTTTCGACTTCAAGGTTTTGTTTTTCAAGATTTGTTTTATACGCTTTTTGCCTGAGTTTGTATCGATTGAACAACAAGCCTGCTACAACAACAACCAAAACAATGAAAGCAATGATGTAATAAAAAAATTTTTGTTGATTACTGAGTTTAAGGGTTTTTATTTCCAGTTCCTTTTCCTTCTTTTCTGTTTCATATTTGGTTTGCATTTCTGCAATTTGCCTGCTGCTGTTTTCATTATATATTGTATCCTTCATCTCGGAATACTGCAAAAGATAATTCCTTGATTTTTTATAATTACCCTTTGCCTCATAAAGGTCTGACAATGCGAGGAAGGTTTGCTGGATGCGGATTTTGCTGCCAATGTTTTTTGCAAGTTCAAGGGATTCGTTCAGCATTTGCTCCGATTTTTCATACTCTTTTAAGTGGATATATAAGCCCCCAAGGTTGTTCAGCATAGCAGCAATTCCTGAAATATTTTTTGCTTTCTTATAATTTGACAGCGATTTGCTTATCCAATAAGCGGCAGAGTCATAGTTTTCATAGCTCCAATAAATGTTCCCTATGCTACAATAAACATGGGCCAAGCCTTTCAGGTTGTTACCGCTTTTATAAATTGCTAATGCTTTTTGATAATTTATTTTGGCAGTATCAAAAATGTTACGTCTAAAATATACATTTCCTATGTTATTGTATGTGCTGGCTATATCTGCATTGTTGTTAAGTTTAATATATATTTCCTGTGCTTTATCATAATAATAAAGGCATTTTGAAAAACCCCTTATCCTCAAGTATGTGCTGCCAAGATTGCTGAATATATCTGCAGCACATATCAGGGTACTGGTATCCATGTCTTTCGTTAAAAGTGTATTGTATATCTTTTCTGCTTCAAGCAAAGCTCCGATAGATTTGTCATACTCCCCCAATTTATTATAAACCATGCCAATATTATTTTTTAACTGGAGTATTTTTTGTTTGTTTCCAAGGGTTTCATACAGTTTATATGAGTTTGTTAAATATTCCAGTGCTTTTTTCCTCTCCCCTTTCATATACAAGGCAAGACCAATATTTCTAAGACTGTAAGCTTGTTTATCAACATTATTTGTTTTTTTGGCAAGTTCAATGGCAAGTTCCCCATAATTTATTGCCATATCAGGGTTTGAAGCATAAAAATGCTTTGAAAGTTTAGTGAGCGTATCAATTTTTTCAGACGATTTCATTTTGTCGAAGTTTGCCAAAAGGCTATCCGATGCAAAACCTTGTGGTTTAAGAGTCTTTAATTGAAAAAAGAAAAAAATTGTTATAACAAATAATAATTGTACTCTTAAACTATTTGAATGTATCATAAATGTTATGTTTTTAAATTTTGTTTCAAAATTAATATTTTTTATTTTATTATTTCTCAAACTTTATAATTAATCACCGGCTAATATAATTATCCTGCCAATTATTCGGAAATACCTGCCTGTTAAAAGGTAGTGCTTGCGACAGCATCTATTACATAGTAATTTTACACTCACAAATTTTTAAACAATGAAAAACAAAAGCAAAATTTTATCAGTAGCAGCAGCAATCATGTTATGTTTAACATCCATTGCTCAAACCCCGCAGGCATTCAAATACCAAACAGTAGTACGCAATGCTGCGGGTGAAATTATCCAAAACCAAAATGTAAGTTTCCTTTTTCGCATTCACGATTCAAGTGCAAGCGGAACGGTAATTTACAGCGAGAGGCATTCGGTAACGACTAATCAGTTCGGTTTGGTAAATCTTGAAATAGGGATTGGAATACCCGTTTACGGTACTTTTTCTACAATCGAATGGGGAACAAATTCCAAATTTCTTGAAGTCGGATTTGATCCCGCAGGAGGAAACAGCTACACATCTATGGGAACCACACAACTGTTAAGCGTACCATACTCCCTGTATTCCGAAAATACGGCAAACGCCGATGACGACTGGGAAATTGATGGAGATGATATGTACTCGGAAGTAAGCGGGAATGTGGGCATCGGAACCTCAACGCCGGGAGCAACATTGGATGTAGGAGGTCATATCTGGCAAACCGGAACCGGTCATTCGGTTTTTATTGGTGAAGGTGCTGGAGAAAATGATGATTTGTCGGATAATTTCAACACTTTTGTTGGATACAATTCCGGTAATACCAACACGACCGGTTCGCGAAATTCTGCAAACGGAGTTTCGTCGCTTTATGCCAATACAAGCGGAAGCTATAATACAAGTAATGGGTTTCGGACACTCAACAATAACACTATTGGAGAATGTAATACTGCCAACGGTTTTCGAGCACTTAATGATAATACCGAAGGAGATAATAATACCGCGATCGGAAATCAAACACTATATAAGAACACAACAGCTTATTCAAATGTGGGTGTAGGAGCAAAGTCTTTATTTAATAATACTGATAGGAGCAATTTGGTAGCCATTGGCGATTCATCTTTGTATAATAATGGCATTGGTGCTACAATTAGTTACGAAGCCACAGCAAATACAGCTCTTGGTTCAAAATCATTGTTTTCTAATACAATAGGTGCTCAAAATACAGCCGCCGGTATTAAGTCTCTTTACTATAATACAGAAGGGAATAGCAATACAGCTTATGGTGCCATGTCGCTTTACTCAAACACCACAGGAGGATGGAATACTGCAAATGGAACGAATTCGCTCTCATCAAATACAGAAGGAAGTAACAATACAGCAAATGGTGAATCTTCACTTGGTTTTAATACAACAGGGGCAAACAATACTGCAAGCGGGTCTAATTCACTTGGCTTCAATACAACAGGGGCAAACAATACTGCAAGCGGATCTAATTCACTTGCAAGTAATACAGAAGGAGATTGTAATACAGCAAATGGAAATAGTACTCTTTTTTTCAATAGCACAGGTCATTCAAATGTGGGTGTTGGAACAAATGCCCTCTTTTATAATACTGAGAAAAGCAATCTTGTTGCGATTGGCGATTCGGCATTATACAATAATGGTACAGATGCAACTACCGTCTATCATGCTATAAAAAATTCAGCCTTTGGTTCAAAAGCACTTTTTTCAAATACCACAGGATTTAATAATATTGCCAGTGGTTTTGAATCTTTATACTCAAACACTACCGGATTTAGGAATACAGCCAATGGAGCCAACACTTTATATTCCAACACAACAGGATATAGAAATACAGCCAACGGAAATTTTGTTTTGTATTCCAATACAGAAGGAAATGATAATACTGCCTGTGGTTATGCATCTTTAAAGGAAAACACAACAGGCTTTTCAAATGTGGCTGTGGGAGTCAGCTCCTTGCATAACAATACGGATAGAAGTAATATCGTGGCCATTGGTGATTCAGCTTTATATAATAATGGTAGTGGAGCCTCGCTTTCATATCATTCAATTGAAAATACAGCAGTCGGTTCAAAGTCCTTATTTTCTAATACAATTGGTTACTATAATACAGCTTTTGGTTTCAACTCGCTGTTTTCAAATATTTCAGGATCACATAATGCTGCTTATGGTCATAAATCTCTTGGTGAGAATACAATTGGATATTGTAATACAGGAATAGGGATGAATGCAAATTATAATAATCTGGAAGGCAATAATAATACAACGATTGGATTTCAGG
>JAIOSH010000547.1 GCA_021107685.1 Bacteroidales bacterium
ATGGAAACATTATGGGTAGAAATTATTTATTTACTGATGACGGTCAAAGGATAGTCGGTGCAAGTGGCCGTTACGACAGAACAACCGATACTGAACCTCTTGGTAACGTTATGCCTGATTGGACAGGTGGTATTAATAATAGTTTTACCTATAAAAACATTAACCTTAGTTTCCTAATTGATATACGAAAAGGCGGTCAATTTTTCTCAACTTCATATATGTGGGGAATGTACTCAGGTATGATAGAAAAAACTGTTGAAAATAACATAAGGGAAGATGGTATTGTTTTAGACGGTGTTATGGAAGATCCTAATAATCCTGGAACATATATTACAAATACAATAGTATGTGATGCGGCCAATTATGGTTTAGCTCATTATTATGTTCATGCAATGGATGTGTTTGATGCTGATTATATTAAATTACGTGAACTTACATTAGGTTATACTCTTCCAAATAGTATGCTTAAAAAAGTTCCATTCTCAAATATCAGAATTTCATTTGTTGCAAGAAACCTATTTACATGGGGCACAGCTGTCAAAGGTATTGATCCTGATTTTGCTACAAACGCAGGAAATATCCAGGGTATTGAAGGTGCACAGGTTCCAAGTACAAGATCTTTTGGTTTTAACCTCAGCTTTAACTTATAATTATTTAAAATTAAAAAACTAAAATTAGATAAAAAATGAAAAATATTTTTAAAAAACTAATAGGAATCAGTTTCGTAGTACTTTTCCTTTTCGGAGGATGTACTAAAGATTTTGATGAGATGAATATTTCCCCAAACCAGCCTTCTGATGTACTACCACAATACCTACTTACTTCTGCAGAAAAAAACCTTGTTGCTTTTATGTGGGATGAATGGTGGAATGGAAGATTTGGTAACCTATATTGTCAGTATTGGTCACAAACTTCATATACTGATGAGAGTCGTTATTCACCGAGAGATGGTGTTTTAAATAATTACTGGATATACTTCTATGCAGGAAGAGATGTAATTCCTGACGGAACTCTAAATGGAGGGGGTATGGAAGACCTTCAAAGAATAATTAAACTTAACACCGATGAAGAAACAAAAGTAAAGGCTGCTGTTGCAGGTGGCCCAAATATGAACCAAATTGCAGCTGCAAGGATATTGAAAGTATGGATGTTCCAAATACTTACTGATATATGGGGATATATTCCTTATTCTCAGGCTCTTCAAGGATTTGAAATACCATCACCTGTGTATGATAGCCAGGAAAGCATTTATAATGCTTTGATTACTGAAATTACAGAAGCTCAGGCACAAATTGATGTTGGAGCCGGAGCAATTATTGGTGATATTATCTATGGTGGTGATATGGCAAAATGGAAAAAGTTTGCAAATTCTCTGAAAATGAGAATAGCCATGAGAATGTCTAAAGCTGATCCGACAGGAGCTACTACAGCAATTAACGAGGCATTAACTGCCGGCCCTTTTACAAGTATTGACGACAACGCTGTATTTACTTTTTTAGACGGTGTTCCAATTAATAACCCTCTTAACGAAAATCAAAAAACAAGACAAGATTTTGCAGTTTCTAATACTTTAATAGATTTCCTAAAATCAAAAAATGATCCGAGATTGCCATTCTATGCTAATGGAACAGTAAGTGATCCTAATGTTTTTACAGGATTCCCTTATGGAATGGATAAAGATGAAGCAGCTGCATTATCAACAACAAAATTTTCTATGCCAGGAAATATTGTATATGCTCCAACGGCTCCGGCTTTCTATATGCTTTATGATGAAGTTGAATTTATTAAAGCTGAAGCTGTTGCTTTATTAGGAGTTACTGGAGATGCACAAGCTTCTTATGAAGCTGGTATTAAAGCGTCAATGGAGTTCTGGAATCTACTTAAAGATAATACTCCAACCGGTTGGTCAAGAATTGATAATTGTAATACTTTTGTACTACCTGCTTCAATAACCAACACAGAAATGGATGCATATATTGCTAGTCCTGAAGTTGCATGGAATCCAGGTAATGCTAAACAGCTCATTGCAGAGCAAAAATATATTGCACTTTATCCTTCAGGGTTACAAGCTTGGTTTGAATACAACAGATCTGAATATATTCCTGATATTCTTATTCAACCAGGTGATTCAGTTTACTATGATGGAGGATCATTCATTTTTTCACCTTTGATAGTTCCAGCAGATAATAGAACTCCTCACAGAATGTATTATCCAAGTGAAGAACAGGATTTGAATGGAGTCAACCGTGCAGCAGCAGTTGCTGCTCAAGGAGCTGATGTGTTTAGCACTAAACTCTGGTGGCAAAAATAATTTTTAAATAAATATTTTATTAAAGGGCAATTGAATTTCAGTTGCCCTTTTTTATTAAAATCTATACTGAACTCCTACTCCAAAATAAAATTTATTATACTTCAACTTAAAACTTGACGGATCAGAATAAGAAAAATAACTGCTTGCATCAAAAAACAATTTCTGATATCTTAGGTCGGTGAAAATTGCAATTTTCGATCCTACAACACACTTTAATTTACTACCTATTGAATAGGAATATCTGTCTTTAAATGTTTTACTTACTTTTGTTTCATCGTATCTAAGGAACTTGTCATCATTTAAATAAAACCAGGATGATGCACCGATATAAGGTGAGATACGTATTACATTTGATAATCTGATATTATAGGCAATACAAATTTCATAATAAAATTTTGCATCCGGCCACTGACCTTTAGTTGGTGTATTTCTTTTATAAATATTTCCCTCATGATTTTTAATATAGATATATTCAAATCTTTCACCATAGTCTTCTTTCTCTAAACTTCCGCCTAACATCAAAGAAAAATTGTGATATGAAAACTCGAAAGAAAGGTTTAATTGCATGGAGGCATATAAATTTGCTTTGTATTCAACAAGGATAGTATCAGATTCTAATTTAGGCTTAGGCGAAAACTTCATAGATGGCTCTCCAC
>JAIOSH010000180.1 GCA_021107685.1 Bacteroidales bacterium
ATATAAAAACCATTAGGATTTGGCCTGTCAAGAATAATCAATGGAATATCGTTTTCGGCACAGGCTTGCATCACAAGGGTCATGGTTGAAATATATGTATAAAAACGAGCTCCGACATCCTGAATATCAAATATAACAATATCAATATCTTTCAAATCATCTTTTGTTGGTTTTTTATGTTTCCCGTAAAGCGAAATTATAGGAAGCCCTGTTTTTTGATCAATTTGGTTTTTGATCTTTGCACCTGCATCGGCTTCCCCCCTGAAACCATGTTCAGGGCTAAAAACTTTTTTTATATCAAAACCTCTTCTTATTAAACTGTCAATTAGATGTGTGTTAGAAATCAGGGATGTATGGTTTGCAACGACCGCTATTCTTTTCCCTTCTAACCAGGGGAAGTAAACCTCTGTTTTTTCTGCTCCTGTCCTAATATCGTTTTTATCAATAAACTTCAGCGAATTATTTTGCGCCAAAGCATATTGCACAAAAAAAACAAAAAGAACTATTATTAATTTGTAACTAATAAGCGTCTTGAGGTTATAATGCCAAACTTGCCCAAATGTTTTGTTGTTCATTTTTATTAATCTTTCTGCAAATTAATCCGTCAATACTTCCGATTATTCCTAATTCGCTATCATTTACTTCCCAATGCTCGCCTTTTGCGGGACCAATATAATTTATAAGTTTTGCTTTTTTAAGTTTTTTAATATGATACCTAATGCCTTCTTCTGTCAAACTTAATTCGTTTGCTAATTGTTTAGCTGTTATATGTTTATTGTTCTTTATTGCTTCTAAAATCAAGTCTTGTTTGCCGGTAGTTTTAGTGGTAGTTTTAGTGGTAGCTTTAGTGGTAGTTTTTTCATTGTCAATATTACCTTTTATGGTTGTAAGAAAAGTAAAGTCGTCATAATCGAAAATCAATTCAGGCAAACCTGCATTTTTCATTGCATTATTCATTCTGCTAATACCTGTACCCATTTTTTCTACATATTGTGTTCTGGCAAGTAGTGATGCGATAAGCGGGTTACGGGTTTTGCTAATTTTTCCAAAATCTTCTTTCCTTAACCATTTTACCAAACCGCCTGGGTTGGTAATTATTATCATGTCTCGATAAACTTCGATAAAAACATCTGAGGATTTATCAACATAATCACGGTGCATAATTGCATTAACCACAGCTTCTCGATAAGCTTCTTCGGGAAATTGCGGTATCTCTTTTCTCTCTACTGATTCGATTACAAACTCAACTTTTATACGTTTGGTGATAAAATTAATTGCCTGTTTAAAGATTTCATCACGAGTAAGTTTTTGAGAATTTGCACCTACGCGCAAATAAAAACCCGTTGAACAGGAATGGGGTTTGTTTTTACTTTCCGGAACGCTAACAACAATCAAATTTTCAATTTGGCTGACATCAATAAAAATCTTTGGGTCACAGTTTAAAGCAGTATCAATAACTTGAGATTTTACCTTATTTGTTATTTTCGCTCCTTGAATATTGCCACTATCATCAATACCAATTAATATCTTTCCTCCGGTTGAATTGGCTAAGGCAACTATTTCTTTGGCTAAGGACTTATCCAAGCGTTCCTTAAATTCAGTAAACTGCCCTTCGCCCTGACTAATAATAAAATCAATTTCTTGTTTCGATATTTTCCTTTTTTCTTTATCCATAGATTTTATCAGGGATGTTGTAAAGAATTTCTTAACAACTGAGTTTTGCTCTAACTCTCTATCATATTCTGCTTCTTCATTTCAGCAAAATAATATTTTATTTCCTTGCTTACGACAGGTGCTAACAATAACAAAGCTATAAGATTAGGAACAGTCATAAATGTAATAACCATATCAACAAAATGCCAAACGAGATCAATTCCCCAGATTGATCCGAGGAAAACAAAAAAGCCATAAAAATATCTGTAAGGTTTGATCCATTTTGCACCAAAAAGATACTCGGCTGCTCGGGTTCCATAATACGACCAACTGATAATTGTTGAAAAAGCAAACAAAAGCAATCCACATGCAACTACATGTCTGCCAACACTTCCTAATCCGATGGTTGAAAGTCCTCTTGTAAAACCTTCAACAGTCATTCCAACTCCCTGTATTCCGGTTGACCAAGCACCCGTAAGAATAATTACAAGTGCAGTAATTGTACAAATAATAATTGTGTCGATAAGTGGCCCGACTGAGGCTACAAGACCTTCTCTTGCAGGATATTTTGTCTTTGCGGCTGCATGAGCAATTGCAGCCGAGCCTTGCCCTGCTTCATTTGAAAAAAGCCCTCGCCTGACTCCCCATGTTAATGTTAAAATAAATGCTGATCCAAAAAAACCACCTGTTGCCGCCGTACCTGTAAATGCATCATGAAAAATTAAATAAAAGGCATGAGGAACTTCATCAAATAAAAGGATAATAACGCTTATTGCACTAATAAAATAAGCAACTGCCATAATTGGAACTAATTTTGAGGTTACTTCGGCGATTCTTTTAATTCCTCCAACTATCACAAGTAAAACAATTGACGAAATTACTAAACCCGAAATCCACATCGGAACATTATAATTTGTGTAAATAACATCAGCCATTGAATGCGATTGAGCCATATTGCCCGTACCCATTGAGCATAAAATAGTTGCACCTGCAAAAATTACGGCAAGTATTTTTGCAAAAAATCCAATTTTATCTTTTAGAGCAAGCTCCATATAATACATCGGTCCACCCGAAATCGAACCGTCTTTATGCACTTTTCGGAACTTTGTGGAAAGCGTACATTCCGCAAATTTAAGTATCATACCGAGAAAGCCTGTGATCCACATCCAAAAAATTGCACCGGGGCCTCCAAAATATATTGCCAAAGCCACACCTACAATATTTCCCGTACCAATGGTTGC
>JAIOSH010000043.1 GCA_021107685.1 Bacteroidales bacterium
ATGGAGAGAAATTAGATCCTGATTTTAATTTTTCCAAACATGTTGAGCCTTATATAAAAAAAATAATTAAAGATCGCTATCACCCATTCAAACTGGCTAAAGATATATATTTTTCTGTAGAAGAGTTTGGGCAATTGATGCGGGACTTGCCCTTTGATGTACGTGAGATTATCGGGAAAATCAAAAGTGGTAAGATTAAAATTGACATTGAGCATAAAGGACTTACCCCTATGCTCAAGACTCACAGCCAGATAAGTAATCGTATTGCATTTGCCATTGTTCTCGCTTCCATAATAGTTGGCTCCTCATTAATAGTACTTTCAAAAATTCCTCCAATGTGGAATGGTATTCCGGTTATAGGACTTGTCGGGTTTCTTGCTGCCGGCATTCTGGGGTTTTGGCTTCTTATTTCTATCTTGCGTCATGGGAAAATGTAAATTATGGATTATAAGTTTGTTTTGTAACTCTTTTTAGTTTCAGCAAATTTATCGGATTACTACCTAATCCTTTAATATTATTTTGTACAAATCGTAAAACCTGGTCATAGTATAAAACAACTATTGGAGATTCATCAATAATAAGCTGGTCCATCTTTTGATATAAAGCAAACCTTGTAGAATCATCTAAAATATTTTGTGATTTCTCATACATTTCATCAAAAGCAGCATTGGAAAAATGAGTATAATTAGGACCTGCAGGGCAAAAATTCTTACTATAAAAAAGTGATAAATAATTTTCAGCATCAGGATAATCAGCTATCCACGAAGCTCTGAAAAAATTAATTTTTGATTGAGCTTTGGTTTCTTTTAATGTAGCAGGCGGATTAACATCAATTTTAAGTTTAATACCAATTTCCGATAACTGATGTTGAATATATTTACACAGATCAATATGTTCGGAAGTTGTTGACAGGGTTATTTCAGGCAATCCTTTGCCATTTGGGAACCCGGCTTCTTTGAGCAGGTTTCTCGCTTTGTCCTGATTGTAGTTATAACCTTTGGTTTTTGAATTATCAAATGACGGTATGCCTATTGGTATAAAGCCATATATACCCGGTGAACCAATATTATTTCTTAAATATTTAATCATTTTCTGCCTGTCAAAACCATAATTAATTGCTTGGCGTATATATTTATTTTTTATCGGACTATCTTTTACTATCTTAAAATTTGTGTCAATCAGGAAAGCTAAATACTCGGTATTTAAATACGGTTGACTTATCAGCTTAAATTTATCCTTATATTTTGGGTTTAAACTTCCTTGTTTAGTAAGTAATTCATCTTTATAGCTTGCATCAATTCCTGACATAAAACCAAATCTGCCTTTAACAAATTCAAGAAAAGCTGTTTGCTTATCAATTAAAAATGATATTGAAACAGCATCAAGATAAGGTAATCTTTTATTATTTTCAAATTCAAAATACTTAGTGTTTTTTACAAAAATGAGCTTAATTCCTTCTTTCCACATTTTAAATTTAAATGGTCCTGTTCCAACGGGATTTCTTCTGAAATCTTTCCCGTAAAATTCTATTGCTTCATAAGGTATAACCGAACAATATTGCATACTAAGCAAACCAAGGAAAGGAGGGAAGTTTTGCTTTAAATTTATCACTAATGTTGAATCATTCAAAGCTTCAAATGAATATGAGCCATCATTTTTTTGTTTAACATAATTAAAAACCCAGGCTCCGGGCGAAGCAACTTTCGGGTCAACTACCCGATTAAAGCTATAAACAAAATCATTGGCAATAATTTTCCTGCAACTATCTTTAAATACTTGATTTTTATGAAAATAAACATCATTATATAAATGAAAAGTATAAGTTAAACCATTATTTGATATTTTCCATGATTTGGCAATACAAGCTTTAATATCCAAATTATCATTCAATTGCACCAAACCATTAAACAATTGGTTGCAAGCCCAGATATTTGCCTGATCTTTGGCAAAAGCAGGGTCTAATGATGTTATTCCTGAAGATTCGTTATATTTAAAAACTGTGCGTTTATCTTCTTTTTTTTTTCTGTCAGTACAAGAAATTAATAAAACAATAAACAGTAATAATATTAGGTTTTTATTCATAATAATATTTTTTAAAACTTATAACCAAATTTAATAGTTTTATACATAAACTCAGTTTAAATATTATTTTTTTTAATTACTATTTAATTAAAAATTTTAACTTTGTCCGAAATTTTTAATAAATATTTTGATACTATTCATTAATCTCTAAAATAATAATATTATGAAAAAACATAATTTTTATGCAGGTCCTTCGATTTTACCACAATATACAATTGAAAATACTGCTAAAGCAATACATAATTTTGCTGATACAGGTTTGTCCATAATGGAGATATCGCACAGAAGCAAACAATTTATAGCTGTAATGGATGAAACCGTTGCATTATTTAAAGAACTATTAAATATACCTGAAGGTTATTCCGTATTATTTTTAGGTGGTGGTGCAAGCTCTCAATTTGCTATGATACCATATAATATCCTGAACAAAAAAGCAGCATACCTTAATACGGGTTCCTGGGCTAAAAAAGCTATTAAAGAAGCAAAATTATTTGGCGAAGTTGATGTTGTTGCTTCTTCAGAAGATAAAAATTTTACTTATATTCCTAAAGGTTATACTATTCCTTCCGATGCCGATTATTTTCATATTACTACCAATAATACGATTTATGGAACTGAAATCCGTGAAGATTTCGATATAGATATTCCCCTGATAGCTGATATGTCGTCTGATATTTTTAGCCGTGTACTTGATGTTTCAAAATATGCTATTATATATGGAGGTGCTCAAAAGAATTTAGCTCCTGCCGGAGTTACTTTTGTAATAATTAAAAATGATATTTTAGGTAAAATTGAACGCTCTATCCCTACAATGCTAAATTATCAAACACATATTGATAAAGGTTCAATGTTCAACACACCTCCTTGTCTTCCAATTTATGCAGCACTTCAAACTTTAAATTGGTTAAAAAATAATGGCGGTGTTGAAGCTATGGAAAAAATTAACCTTGAAAAAGCAGGTATGCTTTATAATGAGATTGACAGGAATAAATTATTTAAAGGAACAGTTGAAAAGGAAGACCGTTCAATTATGAATATATGTTTTATAATGAATGAAGAGTATAAGCATCTTGAAACGGATTTTTTTGAATTCGCTTCATCCAAAGGTATGATTGGAATAAAAGGACATCGTTCTGTTGGCGGTTTCAGGGCTTCTACATATAATGCCATGCCCAAAGAAAGTATTCAGGCTTTAATTGATGTAATGAAGGAATTTGAAAGCATGAAAGCATAATATAAATTATTACTATTAAGAATTTTAATTTTAAAAATAAATAATTATGACAAAAGTATTAGTTGCAACCGTAAAACCATTTGCTCCTGCAGCAGTCGAAAATATTAAGAAAATTATTGAAGCAGCAGGCTATGAATTTTTGCTTCTTGAAAAATATGCTGACCAGTCAGATTTTATAAAGGCAGTTGAAGATGTTGATGCTCTTATTATCAGAAGTGATAAAGCAACAAGAGAAGTTATTGAAGCGGCGAAAAATCTAAAAATTATTGTTCGTGCCGGTGCAGGATATGATAATATTGACCTTGATGCAGCAACAGAAAAAGGAATAGTTGCTATGAATACTCCCGGACAAAATTCAAATGCTGTTGCAGAGCTTACACTTGGTATGATGGTTTGTCTTGCAAGAAATTGCTATAATGGAACCTCCGGTACTGAACTCAAGGGAAAGAAACTTGGAATACATGCTTATGGTAATGTTGGAAGATTTGTTGGAGAAATAGCAAAAGGTTTTGGAATGTATGTTTATGCTTTTGATCCGTTTATCGAAAAAAACGATATAAAAAAAGACGGGGTAAAAGCATTAGATTCTGCCGAAGAGCTTTACAGTACATGCCAATATATTTCATTGCATATCCCTGCAAATGATAAAACAAAAAAATCTATTAATTATCAGTTACTTTCAAAAATGCCTAAAGGAGCTACTTTAGTTAATACAGCAAGAAAAGAAGTAATATGTGAAGAAAGCCTGAAAATGATATTTAAAGACAGGGATGATTTTAAATATATTTCCGATATTGCTCCTGATTGTAAGGATGAAATAGTTGAAAAATTTAATGGGAGATTTTTCTTCACACCAAAGAAAATGGGTGCACAAACATCAGAAGCAAATATTAATGCAGGTATAGCATCAGCACAACAGATAGTAAATTATCTTGAAAAAGGAGATAAAACATTTCAAGTTAATTAGTCTGTCTATAATGTCGTCATTGCGATGAACCGTAGGGGATGAATGTGTGTTAGCGTTCAGAAGCAATCTGTTTATTTGAAACCTAATTCATTAATAAAGAACCAAAACCAAATTAACCAATAAATAATAACCGAAAAATGGAAAACCAAACAGAAAAGACCATTACATTTTTTAGATTTGAAGATCTAAGAATTTATCACAAAGCCCTTGAATATATTGACTGGGTTTTTGCAAATACAAAAAATTTTCCTAAAGATGAAGCAGGTGATTTTATTTTAAAATTCAGAAATTCTGCTCAAGCAATTGCTTTAAATACTGCTGAAGGCTCTGCAAGAAATAAAAGCCAGTTTGTTTTTTATTTAAAAATGGCTAAAAGCTCTGTCAGGGAATGTGTTGTTTTTACTACTATTGCTCTTAATCAAAATTTTTTCGACCAATCATTAGAAGAGGAATCAAGAAAAACTTTAATGGAGTTAACAAAAATGATAGGAGCTTTAATAGGTTCATTACAAAGAAGTAATAATTATAATAATAATTACAATAGTAATAATAATAACAATAGCAATAGCAATAGCAATAGCAATAGCAATAGCAATAATAATTATAATAGGAACATAAAAGAGATTAATTATGGCAATATTTAAAGCATTTAAAGGTTTAAGACCTCCTGTAGATATAGCAAAAAAATTAGCATCACGACCTTATGATGTTTTAAATTCTGAAGAAGCAAGAGAAGAAGCAAAAGGGAATAAATATTCTTTATTACATATTATAAAGCCCGAAATTGATCTTTCCGAAGATATTGATATTCATTCACAACCTGTGTATGATAAAGCTAAAGAGAATTTTGAAAAATTTCAGAAATTAGGTTATCTTGTTCAGGATGATAAGGAATATTTATATATCTATGCTCAAACTATGAATAATAAAACTCAATATGGTATTGTAGGTTGTGCCGCAGTTGAGGATTACATGAACGGTATTATTAAAAAACACGAACTAACCCGTAAAGATAAAGAAGAAGACCGTATGAAACATGTTAGTATTAATAATGCCAATATGGAGCCTGTATTCTTTACTTATCCTGCTGTTGATGAAATTGATGAAATAATTGCAAAATTCGTTAAAGAAAATAAATGTGAATATGATTTTACTGCCGGTGATGGCATAAGTCATCATTTTTGGGTAATTAAAGATGAAAATATCATAAATCGTATTATCGGATTATTCACGGAAATTCCTTATACTTATGTAGCAGACGGACACCATCGTACTGCTGCCGCTGCCTTGGTAGGCAATGAAAAGAAAAGGAATAACCCTAATCATAAAGGCAATGAAGAATATAATTTTTTTCTTGCAGTTCATTTTCCCGATAATCAATTGACTATTATTGATTATAACCGTGTGGTTAAGGATTTGAACGGAATGACAAATAAAGAATTTATTGAAAAACTTACCAATGTCTTTTATGTTGAAGAAAAAGGAGAAGCCATATATAAACCTGATAGATTACATAATTTCAGTATGTACTTAGATGGGAAATGGTATTCATTAACAGCAAAGCAAGGTAATTATGATGATAAAGACCCAATAGGTGTGCTTGATGTTACTGTTCTTTCAAAATTGGTATTGGATAACTTACTTGATATTAAAGATCTGAGAACATCTACAAGAGTTGATTTTGTCGGTGGAATAAGAGGATTAGGCGAATTAAAGAAAAGGGTTGACAGTGGTGAAATGAAAGCTGCTTTTGCACTTTATCCGGTTTCTATGAAACAATTGATTGATATAGCAGATACAGGAAATATTATGCCACCGAAAACTACTTGGTTTGAACCTAAATTACGAAGTGGCTTGGTAGTACATAAACTTGATTAAAGTTTAATGAAAAATCGTTAAGATTTCTGGGGGCAACCGTCTATTCGATTGTGTGCCATTATATTATTTTCAATTCCTTTGCTTTTCTAATAATGTATTTATGATTTTTGCAATTTATCAAAAAGTCATAATTATCTTTAAGTGCTTCTATTTTTCCTAATGATTTGCTTTTGGTTCCCCATTTTTCTATTAAAATCGTAGGAACGAAATAAAGATTATAGCCATCTTTATTATTAATTGGTTGAATGCCCACTACAACATCAGATGTCTTAGGTGATTGAATATAAGTTTTAACATCAGATTTATATTCTCTATCAACACCACCCCTTGTACCGCCTGTGAAAGATATACTTTTTTTAGCAGTTTTTACTTGAACACGAATTATATCCTCATTTTCTTGGTCTTTAATTTTTCGTGCTATTATTATATCATAAGAAGATAATGGCAAATCAACCAATGAAACATTTTGAAATTTTTTCATTAATATTCCAACAACAATATGCTCGTGTGCAAAACCATCAATTGATGCTTGTTTTCCTTTATCTGCTTTATTTTTTTCTACCATTTTATTTTTTTCTTAAAACTATTATCCAATCCGTATCAATTCGTTCATCTCGTTTAATTTTTATAAAGTGTTTTATTATTTCAGAACCAAAATAAGTTTCTATTTCAAAATTATTTCTTTGTGCTATTTCAATTAAATACTTCCAACTTTCAAAATTGTGTCCCCTTATAGTATTATTACCAATTACAATTGAATATCTACCGTCTTTTTTTAATGTCCTATTTACTTCTTGAATGTTTTTTTCCATATCAGCAAGAAATTTATAGGCAATGTATGCTCTTCGTTTATCAAGTTCAAAAATTGATTTTAAAATTTTGTCTGCTTCTTTTATTCCGATTAAATGTAAATCCTTATAATCCTTTACAATTACGCTTTCAGTTCCAATATGCTTTCTTTTTAATGGTGTTAAACTTCCTTTTTCTATTTCAAGCCAGTAAATTTCCAATTGATGAGTTCGTGGATAATCAACTGCATTAACATAAGGCGGGGAAGTAACAGCAAAATCAAAATATTCATCATCATATTTTAAATCTCTTGCATCAGAATTTGTTGCAATTTCCACAAAGTACTTTTCTGGATAATATTTATTAAATTCTTTAATTCTTGATTTATAAAGTAATAAATTTTCAACAAATTTTGTTAAAGCAATTGAGGGATAAATTTGTTTATTCAATTTTTTTCGAATAACAGTTCTTGTGCAATTATTATCAGCATTTGAAACTGCTCTAATAATTGATGAAAATGTAACCAAAAAAAAATTTCTTAATTCTTGACTTATATTTAATTCTGCAATGCTTTTTTTAATATATGCAAGTTCGTAAATAATCTCTTTGTTAAACCAATTATCCCTATAAGGAAAATCAGGAATGAATTTATTAAGGTAAGATGTTATTTTAAATTCAGTAATTTTTTTGATAAGTAAATTGGCATATATTTCTAATTCTTCATCATCTAATTTTGTTGTTTTAACATTTGCAATAAATTGAGCAAAAGGGTCAATATCAACACTTACTGAATTTCTGTTATTTAGCAATGCTTCTATGCTCGTTGTTGCACTTCCGCCAAAAGGATCAAGAACAATATCATTTTCTTTTGAATATTTATTGATTAACCATCTTGGTAATTCAGGAAAAAATTTTGCCGGATATTTGTGAATACCGTGTGTATATCTTGTTTGTTCGTAACTGATAAAAAGAAATCTATCTTTATTTTTTACTTCTATATCTGGTGGAATTTCTCCATCAATCCGAGTTAATGTTTCTCCATAATTATTAGTTACTTGTGAAACATTTATTAATCGTTTTTGTAGTTTTTTTCGAAAATTGCTATTTTTTTTTGCAATTTTCTCTTTTATTTGTTCAATTGTTCCAACAGTTACCATTATTTAACCTTTTGTGCAAATTTAGTAAATTTTTACATTAAAAAATATTATATTCCCTCATCCGTTTTAATCTGATTAGTATCCATATTTTTGCTTTTTATTCTTTTTCTATAAGCAACTGCAATAGCAATCAAATA
>JAIOSH010000210.1 GCA_021107685.1 Bacteroidales bacterium
CTGATGTAATATTATCAGGGTCTCCGGTTAACACTGTCTTTTTAAGCTTTGTTCCATTTGCGGTGTAAAGATAGGTAATTTTTCCATTTACAAAACATACTTCAACAGGCAGGTTTAAATGGTTGTAAGTAACTGTTATGCCTTTGTTGGCCTCGTGGATTGCAAATCTTTATATCATTTCCGACCGGATTACCAACCGCACAAATCCGGACGAGCGGGGCAACCAAAACAGTTAAAACTGTTGGTTTTGGGGTATATTTTTAAACTTGGTTTGTCGTCTTTGTGCAAGGGGCAGTTGAGCATATTGTTCCAGTTGAGTTTTAAGCCGTAGTGCCGTAGCACTTTTTTATTGGCAGGAGTGATTTTATTTCTTCTATTTCCATTGTTGAAAAAAATTAAATTGCTAATATTTGATAAAAAACTATAAAATATTATCTTATTTTTATTTGTAATATTTTCGCAGTATCTTTGCACAAATAAGTTAATAAAGGCTTTTTATGTACCAAATATTATTTTAACAGAATAAATGATATAATGGGTTTGCCAAAAGAAAATAAGGAACATATTATTTACACAATAGATGCAATGCTTAAATCTGTTAAACTAAGAAATATAGCTACACTTTAAAATTATTAAATATGAAAGTAGAAAAAAAAAATATCAATCATTACCCTGTTTTAATAGAGCAGGACGAAGATAATATGTACATTGTAAGTTGCCCCAGTTTTAAAGGTTGCCATTCTTATGGCGAAACTATTGACGAAGCAATGGATAATATAAGAGAAGTTATTGAGCTATGTCTCGAAGAAGAACAAGACGATTACAAAAGAATAAATCGTTTTATCGGTTTTAGAGAAATGCAAATACAAAAACATACAGCAACAGCTCAATAAAAAATTATATTATGCCAATATTACCAGTTTTCTCAGGAAAAATATTTTTGAAATTTCTTACCTCTATCGGTTTTGTTGAACTAAGAACAAAAGGCTCTCACACAAGACTAAAACACCCTGACGGTAGAGTTACAACCGTACCAATTCACTCAAATAAAGATTTGGCAAAAGGCTTGATTAGGAAGATAATACGCGAAGATTTGGAAATGACTTTGGAAGAGTTTGTTGAGCTTTGGGAGAAACAGTAAAAAAAAGCCCCACGACATGATGAGGCTTTAATACTATTTTATTTTAATGCAAATTTTTCCTGAACTTTTTTCAATGCCTCCTGCATTAAAAGATAATTTTAGATAATGAGACTTTTAAAAGGATGAAGAATATTGAAACGCTTACATCTGAAGATAAAAACCTTGTTTATGTATTGATTGATGCTTTCTTTGCTAAAAGTAAATTACAAAGCTTGTTGTTGTAAAATAGAAAAGCCCGGACATGCCATGCTTTTGCTTATAGTTTATAAATCATCATAATCAACTATCATTAACGAATCTTTTTCTAGTACTATAGTTATTAGCACACCGGGGTTAGGTTTGAAAATTTGATAAAAATACTTGTTATCATACCAACAGGCCGTCTCATTATTTTTTTCCATGTCAGTATTATTATCAATAGCATAGATAGGTCTCTTACTTGTATCAAGTTTCTGAAAAAAAGCCTTTTTTCTTATTTCCCCTGTAATTCTTTTGTAATCATTCGGGGAAATTAAAAGCTTATAATTTTCTGTAGATTCACCTATTGACCAATCACTTTTGAAATCTAATATTTTGTATTCAACAGGGATGCTAATATTAGTTTTAGACAAGTGTCTTTCAGGGTTTGGACTTGAGTTACAAGAAGTCAAAATAATTACCCCAATTATTATGTAAAATATGAATCTCATTTCTTTACGGTTTTATTTGTACATTACCTTGAAAATATATCCAATAAGGACCTCCAAATATCAAGGGAATTAAAGGGTATAATGGCACAACAGGGTTTATTCCATAATGTAAAACACCTGCACCAAATGTTGCTATGTTTCTTTTAGAGAAACCATTTTGCCACTCTATGTTAAAATCATAATAATCAGGAGCAATAGAATATTGATTATTTCCTTGGTCAATTAAAGTAATTTTACCTAATGCAATAGCAGCTTGGCTCGCAGAATTTTTATCATACAAATTCAAACTATACCTACCATTACCTAAATTCTTTAAATCACTTTTGGAAATATTACCAAAATCTAAAGTAGTAACATCAATAGTTAGTGGGTCTCTTCCTCCGAATTGAAAATGTGAATATGTTTTAGCAAAAATATTATCGCCTGAAACACCCCCCTTTCAATTGGGCTATAACTTCAAATTCTGGTAACATTACCATACTTGTCCCATCTTTATAATATTCTATTTTGTAACCATTATTAGTTTTTCCTGTACCAACAATCTTTTTTTTATTATTGTTTCCTCCTGTACTGCCACCAACTGGAGAACCTCCACTATGGCTTCTTCTACTTCCGGGGGTACCGACTTCTCCTAATATCATTCCACCACCATGACCTCCTCCGCTACCCACCATTTGATCCAACACTTGCATCCAATATTGTGATACGTTATCATTAGAACTAACTCTTTCATAATCACAAAGTGCATCTGCCATCAGATTATTCCAATTTGGCAGGGCATAAAAATTATCATTTTCATATTCATTTCTTTCCCATGTAATTACCCATCCAAAAATTGTAATTCTGCC
>JAIOSH010000398.1 GCA_021107685.1 Bacteroidales bacterium
ACAATTCCTGTTTTAGCAATACCTTGTTGGAATGGGATGTTGTATTCCTTAAGTTTTGACACAATAAAAGCAGCAGTTTTGTATTCTTCAAATGAAAGTTCAGGGTTGGCATGGATATACCTTCTTATACCAATAATTTCATTATGATATTTTGCAGAAAGATTTTTTATTTTTTCTTTTATATCATTCATATTAAAAATAATGGGTTTTTTATAGATTTATGTTTTTAGACCAGACTCAATTTTACAATTTGTGTATGCCTTGAATGGTAAAATTAAATAAATTCTTTTATATAGCAAAGAAAGAAAAAAGAATTTTAGATAGAAGGGTTAAGTCATTTATGCGCCCTAACATGACTGCCATGAAGGCAGTTAAGGAAGCATTAGCAGAGCCTGTTCAGACTTATCGAAAAGGTAAGGTTTATTTCCATTTTGAGTCGCTAAAGTTACTTTTTTGCCCGAAATAGTAATTATTATTTTCCGAATATTAAATAAAATTTATAAATAGCCCTAAATAAATGTTAATACTTAATAATTTATCAAAAATTTTGTTAATTTTGGCAATTATATAAATCAATAAATAAATTAAATTATGGCACAAGAAGAAATCAATTTAAAAAAAGTTGTTCCGATTATTATTATTGTTATAGCAATAATTTTATTAATAGTTTTTTGGAGCAGAATGACAGTTACTGTTGAGGCAGGTCATGGCGGGGTATTATTCAGAACATTCGGAGGCGGAATTGATACAGAACATCCTTTTGACGAAGGATTTCATTTTATTGCCCCATGGAATAAAATGTATATTTATGAAACACGTCAACAGGAAATAGCAGAAGAAATGAATGTTTTATCTTCAAACGGGCTTGAAATAAAAGTAGATGTTTCTGCATGGTATGAACCTGTATTTTCCCAATTAGGTTTTTTACATGGAGAAATTGGCACCAATTATTTGCAAAGAATAGTTATTCCAAGTATAAGAGCCTCGGCAAGAAGTGTGATAGGTCGTTATACTCCTGAACAAATTTATTCGACCAAGAGAGATGTAATACAGGATGAAATATTTGAAGAAACCAGGAAGCTCCTGGAAAAACAGTATGTTCAGGTTAACCAGATACTGATTCGTTCAATTATATTGCCTCCAACTATTAAACAGGCTATTGAAAGTAAATTAAAGCAGGAACAGGAATCTCTTGAATATGAATTTAAGCTGACTAAGGCAAGTAAAGAAGCCCAGCGTCAAAAAATTGAAGCAGAAGGTAAAGCAACTGCTAATCGTATTGTTAGTGCAAGTTTAACCGATAAAATATTAAGGGAAAAGGGTATTGAAGCAACGTTAAAATTGGCTAATTCACCTAATAGCAAGGTTATTGTTGTTGGCAGCGGCAAGGATGGTCTTCCTCTTATTCTTGGAGATAGTAAATAGGTATTTTATCTGAAATTCTTAATACATTTTTCGGGCAAGCACTCACACAACGCTCACATAATAAACAAGTTCGTTCATTGATTCTTTCTTTATTATGGACATAGCTCATAACATCAATTAACATAGGGCAAGCTATATTACATAAATTACAACTATTACAGTTTTCGGCTTTTACAGGAGTAATTTTAAAAATGGAATAAGGTGCTATTATGCTTGAGATAGTAAGAAACGGGCATAACATCCTGCAATAAGCTCTGCTTCCCCAAATTGATGTTAGTATTAATCCACACGAAATAATAAATAAATTTTCTCCAATAATCCAATAACGTCTTAATTCTAAATTTTCAGCAGGATTCCAAAAAAATGCTACAAAAAGAGAAAGAGCGACTAAAAATATTAAATATCCCCAGGCAATAATATTTGATCGCTTTTTAGGTGTTTTTTTACATGATGTTTTACTATTGATAAATTCAAAAAAAGCTCCGGTCCAACAAGCACGGGAGCAAAATGCATTGCCGAAAAAAAATGGTAAAATAATTCTCGCTACTAATAACTGAATAAGTGCACCGGTAACAATGCCGGCAGAAAAATCAAAAAAGATTTCAGGAAATTGAAAATTAACTCCAATATATAAGCTTAACCAACCAAAAAGAAATCCAGCAAGAACTAATTGCAAACATCGTCTTGATATCTGACGCAATTTTGGATATTTTCCAATAATTATTCTTGTAGAACTATCTAAAAAGCCTATGCTAACAAACAGAAAAAAATATCTAATATCCCGAAAAAACCATAGAATAAGTCCAACTAATGTAAAAATTAATAACGTTATTAATGGAATTTTGTATTTCCTGAAAATCTGCATTTAATTGTTTTATTCTAAAATGTTATTTAACCGTTCACGGTTTGAAATTTGAAATTAAAAATTTGGGCTACCTGCATAAATTTGGACACATTGATTATTAATTCATTATAATTCATGCTTCCATCCATACGGATTTGCTTCGCTTTATACTGACAAGTTTAGTATTATCATATTTTGTACTTTTGATAAACTCATACAACTTTGAACCAAATTTTCCAATATCCAATTTCCAATTTCTAATTTCTAATTTCCAATTTCAGTGTTCTGTGAATCTGTGGCTATTAAGATTAATATAGTGGATGAGTAGTTACATTAATATTACTGCTTGTTTTTTGATTTATTACAAATTTTTATTCTTTCTTTAATATTTTTTAATTCCCGAAAAGAGTTAATTTCCTTTTCTAAGGCAATATTATAGTATTCTATTGCTTTATCATATTGTTTTGATTTTTTATAATAGTCGCCTAAGAGCGAGTATGTCATGAAAAATTCAGGGTTTGTTGAAATATAATTTTTGTCAGTGAATACAATTTTTTCATTATCATCTATTGAACTTTGAATAAGCTTACTTATCTC
>JAIOSH010000266.1 GCA_021107685.1 Bacteroidales bacterium
CGATACAGTTGAATTAATTCTATTGAGTTTGTGCATATATTGTATCAAAAATTGCCTGAAATACCCTCAATCCAAACCCATATAATGAAATTTTAGAAAAACTGACACTTTCTAGGTGTTTATTGGCGTTTTAAAGCTGTTATATCCATTTTGCCAGAGGCTCACCTAAATGCTCATTTCCCAAATAATTATTATAAGGTAGGCATGAGGTGATTTTAAAAGATCTGAATCCACATTACAAATGTGCTGAACAACGCTTTTTTTTACCAGTACTAAAAACCATATCATTATGTTAGTTCCAGTTAAAAGTATACTAGTGTTTATATGAATATTTATGAAGTAGTTTGGGATTTTCCACCCAATATTTCAGGAGGATTAGCTGTATTTACTTATCAACTGTCTTGTAGATTGGCCTCATTAGGTCATAATATAACTGTTATAACAAGAAAAACTAATAACTATGAAAGTTTCGATCAAAATTGTAATTTCAAAATCGTACGGATGGGGGAAAGCATTCGACCTACTAATATAACAAAAAACGAAGTTAATGTATTTAATGATCTTGCAAGTCGATATATAGAAAAAAAAAACATAGATATTTTGCATTTACAAGATTGGTCAGCTATTGGTTTAGCAAGAAAATTCAAAAAATATAATTTTAAAGTAATATCTACTATACATTCCATATCAGGTGTCCGCTACGAAAATGTTCCTGAATATATAGTGTCAAATGCTCCTTATGCTGATATAATTACAACTGTAAGCAATAGCATGAAACAAAAACTCTTTGAAATGGGACTAAATAATCTCGATATATCTACAATTTATAATGGTGTAGACATTGACGAATATACTCTACATGAATGCACGAAAGGAAAAAATATTCTATTCATAGGAAGATTAGAAATAATTAAAGGAATTTTAGAACTTATTAAAGCTATGAAAATCGTTGTAGATGTGGATAAAGATATTACTTTAACAATTTGTGGAAATGGAAGTCTTAATAATGAAATAAATTCTCTAATTAATGATTACAATTTAAGAGAGAATGTAAAACATCTTGGTTTTGTCTCTGAATCGGATAAAATTAAACTGTTAAATACTTCTATAGGAGTTGTATTGCCTAGTAAATACGAACCATTTGGCTTAGTTGCATTGGAGACATTAGCATGTAATAAACCAATTATTATAACTCCCTTTGGAGGGGCGAAGGAATTAATAAGAAATTATGGAATTATTTTGAAATCTATTGATCCAGAAGAAATTGCCAACAAAATAATTTTTCTTTTTGATAATATTAACAACAAAAATTATGGATGTGGGGGGAGAGATTATGTTAAAAATAATTTTAATTGGGATAGTACTACTAGTAAGTTCATACAATTATTTGAATTCAATTCCCCAAAGTTTGTTGCTGTTGGAAATACTCTTACTTTCCAAGAATCGACTTATCCCCGTAGAGAATTAAATTCGTCCTATCAAGATTGATGTTGGTTTGCTCAAAATCAAATTTCTAAAATAAACAATCTTGAATATCAGCAATTATTTCTTATTTATTCCGGATAATCTCAAGAAGTAAATGAAAATTGATTATTAAAATTCGTTGATGTTTAGAGTATTTGACTTCTCTTTAAATTTTATCTAATAAATGGTTATAAATAATATTAAATGATTCTTATTTTATGTAATTAAATTCATAGAGGATCATTTCAAATGAATGAAGATAATAAAATAAAAGTTCTTTTTTATGAATATAAAAACGATGATTGTTTTTGTATCCCAAAAGTAAACAGAAAAGCATACGATCCGGGGGGATATCTTGAGGTAGAAAAATATTTAATCAGAAGAAATTTTGAACCCAAGGCAATAGACAATAAACCAATTTATAAAATAAATGAAAAATTTGATATTATTATTATTACAGCACCTTCGAGTCATTTTGATTTGTCAGAAATAGAAACATTAAAAACTTTTTTTCAATCTGGCGGACGAATTTTATTATTACATAATGATGGAGGCGATAAAAAACAAAATACGAACCTTAACGAATTTTTATCAACATTTGGGATCAAATTCAACAATGATCTTATATGGAGTGAAAACAACAAATGTAAATTGGATTGGCGGACACGAGTAATTATTTCAAAATTTGGCGAACACTCAATTTGTAAAGACATTAAGCAAATATGGTATTGGGGATGTTCTCTTAGTTTTTCTCAAACGACAAAAAATTATGGTAAAAACAAAATTTTAATCGAAGCGCCTATCAATCTTTCGAATGATTTTCACTCATCAGATGTTGAAGTAATTCAACATAAAGATGGGTGGGAAAAATCACATTTAGGATTTATACCTAAAGACACTCCATACCCGATGGGTGAAAAAGAAATTACACCATCAATTCTTGTAACAGCAAAATCTGAATCTCCTAATGGGGGAAGAATTGTTTGCTTTGGAGGTCGATATACTTTTAATAACGATTCAATTTTAAAAAATCAATTTCTATTTAGTTGGGATAATATTTTAGAAAATAACAAGATATTAAAAAAATTTCTTACAGAAGGTCTAAACCTCAAGTGGGCTGAAAAAGCAGAAATTGAAAAACCAAATAACGACAAAATACTTCTTTTTTATGACAGTAATCCTAGTGATTCAGTTGAGATAATACGAATTAATGATAAAACAGCAACTTTAAATTTTAGGGATGAAATCATTGATCTTAATATTTTAGAGGGTGAAGTATACTTAGCGCTATCACATGTAAAATTATTCGAAAATATTATTGAATGGTTAATGGAAGATAGAATCCCAAATGGAATTAATATTAAAGCTCCAAAAATTACGATACGAATATTAAATTTTGTTGAAAAGTACAAGCTATCTGTGAATGCATATATTGCTGGCATTCTAACTTCAGGTATTATCACAATAATAGCAGATGAAGATTATAGAAAATATTATTCTGATATAATAATATCCTATATTGGTATAATTCTATTTATACTAGTTGCAACAATATTTTATTATATTGGGAAAAAAAGGAGTGGTAAAAATTAAAACCAATTAATATATTTAATTTTTTTAAGAATAATTAATTTTGGTAAGTTTTATCCAGCCAAACCTCTCATTTTGGTAGTGTTCCCCCGTACAAAGGTGTGTGAACCCTTAAAATAAGTCAACAATTCCAGCAAAACAATGCTAATATTAAATTTAAGAAAAAAAAGCAATAGCATCAAATGGACTTCTCATCAACAATCCTCCACGAACGCCGGATGGTACTAGCAACGCGGCGGTCAAGAATTCCCCATTTTCAGTCCATAAATGGTGCGCCAATCTCGATCAACAATTCTCCAA
>JAIOSH010000514.1 GCA_021107685.1 Bacteroidales bacterium
ATTCAAATATTTGGAGATAAAAACCCGAGGTATTCAAAGAACCCGGAAAAAATAATTGAGATCATCCCGGATGCCAAAATTGTTCACATTGTGCGAGATTACAGGGACCATATTTTATCAATGAAAAGGGTGAAGCTCTTATACTCAAACCTGGCGATAATATCTGATATCTGGCGAAAATCGCAAAAGAAAATATTCGTATTAAAAGAGAAATATCCCGACTCGATTATTTCTTTTAGATATGAAGATTTTGTGAAAGACCCGGAACAGCATTTGAAAAAGATTTGCGGTTTTTTAAAAATTGATTACGTTCCGGCAGTCCTTAATTATACAAATAAAGAGGAAGAATTGAAAAAGGCAAATGAATTGAAAGTCAGTGATGTGTTTCATGGCAACCTTTTCAAACCCATTACTGCCGACAATGTTGAAAAATGGAAGCACAAAATGACAAAAAGAGATATTGCAAGGGCCGATTTTTATGTTGGCAAATATGTTGAATTGTCCGGTTATCAGAGGCAGTATCCCCGTAGAACAATCACAGGTTTTTTATATGCATTTCCCGGATATATAATTGCGTATTCATTTCATTTTATTATTAATATAATTAATATTGTTCCCATAAAATGGAGAAAAATGGCTAGAATAATAATTTTGAGACGGCATCTCAATCAATTTCAACCTTAGGGTAAAAAGTAATTACTATGGTTAAGTTAATACGTAAACGTTCACACACTGATTTTAATCATTATACTAATTAATTGTTAAATTGTTATATGGTTAAATTGTTACAAAAAATCATAATTCGATTTGTTATAATCGAAGATATTAATTGCAAAATAAGTTAGGAAAAAAATGAACACAAGCAATAAATTAAGAAACTATTTTAATTACGCCTTTTCCATATAAACAATTTAACAATTTAACCATTCAGCTTTTAATACAGCTTATCTTAAACTATGAATGCTTACGTTAATAACTTATGAATAAACAGAACTTTATTAAAAATATCAGAAACCTCCCCCTGTTCTTTATCATCGGGAGGCCACGCTCCGGCACTACCTTGCTGAAAACCCTTTTTGATGCGCATCCAAACGTAAATATACCCATTGAATGTCCGGTTTTTATGGCATTGTTTAACCAATACGGAGAAACTAAATATTGGAGCAAAAAAGAACTTACTTCCTTTTACAATAATCTGTTAAAACTGAAACGATTTGATTTTTGGAGAATAGATTTAGAGAAGCTAAAATCGGATATTCTGGCGTGTGAAGGCAAAAACTCCTACGAAACCATTTGTAAGGTTGTTCATTATAATTATAACTCAATTTTCGACAAGCAGGAAATCAAGATCATTGGTGATAAAAACCCGAAATACTCATCGTACACAAAAAACTTGATCGATGCCTTTCCAAACGCAAAATTCATTCATATTATCCGCGATTACCGGGCACATTTTTTATCGATGCGAAATGCGGATTTCCCTAAAGCAATTGTATCCCTGTCATCGTATCTTTGGAAGGATTCGGCGAGAAAACTTAGCAAACTAAAAAATAAATATCCAAATAAAATATATAGCTTAAGATATGAAGATTTAGTCAACGAGCCTGATTTTTATATAAAACAAATGGCTGATTTTCTTGAAATTAAATATGTTTCGGAAGTAATTGAATTTTACAAAAAGAAAGATGAATTTGAAAAAATATTTACAAAAGAATATCTTGAAAGGTATTTTGAGAGTTTATTAAGCCCGATAAATACTTCCAGCACTGATTTATGGAAAGAAAAATTATCAGAAAAAGAAATTCGTATTGCAGATGCAATTGTAGGATGTATTGCAGAAAAACAGGGATACGATCGGGTTTATAAACGCACCAGGTTAAAAGCTTATATATATGTTTTACAAAGGAAACTATTTTTTAATCTTTATTACAAATATCGTGGTTTTATCAATATTCTTCCTCAAAAGCTGAGATTGTTTCTTAGGAAAAAAACTCCGCCGGTTGTAAGTTTATATTTAAAATTTTTTAAACGCTAATCTATACAAATGTACAAAATCAGACAAATTTATAAATTATAATGAATTTATTTCAAGTTTTAACTCTATTTTTGGATAGTTATATACATTAATACATTTTTATAATTATAACCCGACAACATGGCTAAGCACAATGACATTCATCCTGTTTTCAGTCAGATTCTCAACAGATCGGATAAAGAAAAACTTTTAAACCAACATGCACGTGTAATATGGCTGACCGGATTTTCCGGATCAGGAAAGACAAGCATTGCACGAAATATCGAAATGGAACTCAATAAACGGGGCTATCTTACTCAGATTTTGGATGGTGATAACGTTCGTACAGGAATAAATAATGATCTGGGATTTACTGAAAAAGATAGATTTGAAAATATCAGGCGTATTTCTGAAGTTTCTAAATTGTTTTTAGACTGTGGGATTATCTGTATAAACAGTTTCATTAGTCCGACAAAGAATATCAGACAAATGGCAATGAGCATTATAGGGAAAAAAAACTTTATTGAAGTATATATTAATGCTCCAATTGAAGTTTGTGAAAAAAGAGATACTAAAGGATTATATCAAAAAGCAAGAGAAGGTAAAATAAAAAATTTTACAGGAATTGATTCACCATATCAAGCACCTGAACAAGCATATATAGAACTTAAAACGGATGAGCTTTCAATTGAAGAATCTGTTGCAAAAAGTTTGAAAGTTATACTTCCGATAATTGAATATAAATAGTATTAATAATGGAGTGGAGGAGTGATGGAGTAATGTATGCAAAGCAAATTTGCAGTATTATATTTTACCGGGAAATTATGGTTTCTATCTCCATTTGAATTTTAACAGATGAAAAATACGTTTGATAAAAAAGCTATAGAAACCCTGCCATTTTTTTTCATTATTGGCAGGTCTCGCTCAGGGACAACTTTGATTAGAACACTTTTCGATACCCACCCAATGGTAAACATTTCTTTAGAATGTCCATTTATTCTTAACCTTCACAAACAATTCGGACACATAAATAATTGGGACAAAAAAACATTGATGGATTTTTATAACTCGCTCCAAAAACAGAGCTTTGTTGACTATTACAATTTTAGTGAGATGAATTTTAACCATTCGCAATTAGAAAAGGATATCCTGGCTTGTGAAGGCAATTGCTCGTTTCAAACCTTAATAAAACTAATTTATTATCATTTTGTATCTGATTTTGAAAAAAGTGAAGTTCAAATACTTGGAGATAAAAACCCATCCTATTCCCTACAAATCGAAAAACTTTTCAGCTTGTTTCCTGACGCAAAATATATTTACATTACAAGAGATTACCGCGACAATATTCTTTCGGTGCAGAAAGCCGGTTTTGGAAAAAAACCACAAAGTGTTGAACAAATTGCGATTAAATGGAGGACTGCAGCAAAACACATAAACAAACTAATGAAGCAACACCCTAAAATTTTTCTACATGTAAAGTATGAAGATTTCGTAACGAAACCTTCGGAGAATTTTAAACAAATGTGTATTTTTTTGGGAATAGAATATGATGCTTCGGTTTTTGATTTTTATAAAAAGAAAGAGCAGGTTACATTTTACCGTGAGGATATAATGAATAAATATCAAAAGTCATTATTCAACCCTATTGATGCAAGCAAAGTTGAAGGATGGAAAAAGACTATGCCTGAAAAGGATGTCAGGGCTGCTGATTTGATAATTGGAAAATATGCTGAGTTATCGGGTTATGATAGAAAATACAAAAACCAAAATATTGTAAAGTTGTTTTTGGCCTGGTACCCTTTTATTATTCGCAAGCCGTTAAGGAAATTTTTCAGGAAAAATTTTCTTCAACATTTACCAAACAAGATAAGGCTTCTAATAAAAAAACAGGTTCATTTAATTTTTTTCAGTACCTTTGTATAAAATCAGAACTCACTAAAATCAGCGTTGGTTAAAAAAGATTTGCAAGGACACTGAAATATGTTGTGATTTAGTTTTACAATACTGTAATTTTAGTGAGTTAAGAAAATTGTTATTATCACGTAAAATTGGGAAAAGTTTTTAATCAGATATTAAAGATTTCGGGCAATAAAACGATTGCTGCTTTTGCAATGTTGATTGTTGGGGTTATTTTGGCAAGGGTCCTTGGGCCTGAAGGAAGAGGCCTGTATGCTGCAATTCTTGTAGTACCGATGCTGATTATTAGCTTCGCTGAATTAGGTATAAAAAGATCAACAATATATCATGTTGGTAAAAAACTTTATAAAGAAGAAGATATTGTTTCAGCCCTAATTGTAACAGTTCTGTTTACCTCAACCATTGGG
>JAIOSH010000440.1 GCA_021107685.1 Bacteroidales bacterium
ATTAATCCATCATTAATTATATATCCTGTTTTTATATAATTCATTTCTGCAAGACAATAGCTCCATCCTTCTATCCAGGCTGTAAGTTCTTTTTTCTGATTTTCATTTCCTTTAAAATGAATTAAGAGATCAATATCACTTGCAGGCCCTGCATTAGCATTTTTTGAACTCCCGATAATATAAATTGCTTTTACTCCAAATTTATTTGTATTCATTTTTCTCGCAATAATATCTACCATATTTAATCTCCATTTCCAATGTTCATCAGATAATGGCGATAAAATAACATTTAATTCATCATTCGGGCTATGTTTTGTTGCAGGTGATTTGAGATAAGATAAAGTTTTGATTAATTTCTTATGAAAAATATAATTGCTCAGCCTGTTAGCAATAGTATTTAATAATTTTTGTTCTTCGGGAAGAAATTGACTGTTGTTCAGCAAGCGGATAAGTTGTGTATAAAAAACCTGAATTTTCCCAACAATATTATCATCAATTATAATATCTGCACATTGAGACCATTGGGTTTCAGTAAAATTTTCAGATTTATATATTTTATTCTCATAAATTATTCTAACTTCACAAACAGTAGTATATTGCCATCCTTGAGGTATGAATTTTATTATCTGTTTGAAAGTTTCTTCAAAACTTAAATTATTTTTTTTGAGTAATTCTTCTACCTGATAAATACAATTTAATTCTTTTACTCTTTCGGTTAATTTTTCAAGTGTTTTATGCATTATTTTTTTTATTAAGAATGCTAATTTTATTACATTTAGTCATAAGTAATTACAGAAATTCTTTTTTTACCATCCAGTCTAACAGGTACGGATTTTTCAAAACGTATATGTTTGAAGAAATTGGTTTTATACTGAGCCTTTACATTGAGCGGAGTCAAAATATAACGCAGTTATTGGCGTTTTCTTACAAACCTAATTAATTGATAAACGCTACAAAAGTACAAAGATATTACATGATTCGGTAAAAACAAATACCGGAATAAAAAAGTATTTTTTCTTGTTTTAAAAAATATTTCCTAATATTGTCCCAATTTTAACATTATTAACAATTTATATAAAAAGACAAATAAAATTATGGCTAACAATGTTTATGACAAATTAATTAAGGATTTTATGGCAAAAATTATTGCTAAAAATCCCGGTGAAATTGAATTTCATCAAGCTGTTCTGGAAGTTGCTGAATCATTAATTCCTTTTATCGAAGAAAATCCGCAATACAAAGAAGGAAAAATTCTTGAAAGAATCGCAGAACCTGAAAGAGTAATCCTTTTTAGAATTCCATGGCTTGATGACAAAGGAGAAGTTCAGATCAATAAGGGGTATAGAATAGAAATGAATAGCGCTATAGGCCCTTATAAAGGCGGTTTACGTTTCCACCCGACAGTAAATCTCGGTATATTGAAATTTTTAGCTTTCGAACAGGTATTAAAAAATAGTTTAACCACATTGCCAATGGGTGGCGGTAAAGGTGGTTCCGATTTTGATCCTAAAGGTAAATCCGACAATGAAGTAATGAAATTCTGTCAAAGTTTTATGACAGAATTATTCCGTCATATTGGTCCAAATACCGACGTACCTGCCGGTGATATCGGCGTTGGCGGCCGTGAAATCGGTTTCTTATTTGGTCAGTACAAAAGACTTAAAAACGAATTTACCGGCGTTTTAACCGGTAAAGGTCGTGAATGGGGCGGTAGCTTGATCAGACCTGAAGCTACGGGTTATGGAGCTACTTATTTTGCCGCAGAAATGCTAAAAACAAGAGGCGATTCATTAGAAGGAAAAATTGTTGCTATTTCCGGTTCAGGTAATGTTGCTCAATTTGCTACCGAAAAAGTTACTCAATTAGGTGGCAAAGTTGTTACTTTATCCGATTCATCGGGTTATATTTATGATCCCGATGGAATTGATAAAGAAAAATTAGCTTATGTAATGCATCTTAAAAATGTCAGGAGAGGAAGAATTAGAGAGTATGCTGAAAAATACGGTTGCGAATATCACGAAGGACTCAGGCCTTGGGGTGTAAAATGTGATGTTGCTATGCCAAATGCAACCCAAAACGAGATAAATGAAGATGAAGCTAAAATTTTGATTGAAAACGGTTGTATTTGTGTATCGGAAGGTGCAAACATGCCTTCAACTCCCGAAGCTATTGCTGTTTACCAGAATGCTAAAATTCTTTATGGGCCTGGCAAAGCTGCTAATGCAGGTGGTGTTGCTGTTTCAGGTCTCGAAATGTCGCAAAACTCATTAAGACTTTCATGGACAAGAGAAGAAGTTGACAGCAGACTTCAAATAATCATGAAAGACATCCACGAAAATTGTGTTAAATTCGGTAAAGAAGATGACGGTTATATTGACTATGTGAAAGGAGCAAATATCGGTGGCTTCGTAAAAGTAGCCGATGCAATGTTAGCACAAGGAATTGTTTAAGTATATTTTTTAAACAAAATAATTTAACCCTGTCAGATTTTTTCCTGATGGGGTTTTTTTATTTATATTGCATCATTTTTTTTATTAAGAATGCTAATTTTATTACATTTAGTCATAAGTAATTACAAAAATAAAGTTTTATTTTATTAGTACTACCGTTTTATTTAAAATATTTGTAACCGTTCACAGAACACTGAAATTGGAAATTAAAAATTTATGTTCTACTACACTCATTATTAATAATTGGGTGGCGAAATTACCGAATTTTATTAAGAAGATACCAACCTGATTATTATTATTTAACACTTATAGAGTTCTAATAAGGCTCTTAGGGATTGTAAAAAAATAACCTATACATCTTGACTCGTTCTTTTGTGCTTTATCTTCGTTGCAAAAGTATTAAATAAACTGTGGCTATTCGCAACTTTTGCGCCTTGACAAAGCACAAAATTATTTCGTCAATTTTGCATACTTTATTTCTTTACAAATCCTTAGATGGGGTGTCATAAATCATTAGTTATCGATTTTTTTATCGTTCATTATTATGGTATGGTCTGAAATTAAACAGAGCATAAAATATCGAATACTGATTAACGAATGATGAATAATGAAATTTTTCACATTTTACATGTTTGATGTTTATATTATAAATAAATTTATTAGGAGAATCAAAAAGTAATAATTTACTATTAGAATAGCAGTAGAACCAATTAATAAATTATTCAGGCTAAATATTTATTAATTTTTGATAAAAGTAATTTAGGCTTAATAGGTTTTGAAATATGGGCAATACATCCGGCGTTTATGCTTTTTATTTCATCCTCAACCATAGCATAGGCTGTTTGTGCTATAATAGGTATATTTTTTCTGAATTGCTTAATTTTACTTGTAGCTATTAGTCCGTTCATCTCGGGCATTCTAATATCCATTAGAATAAGATTGATATTGTCGTTGGTTTTGCATTCTTCTACTGCTTCTTTCCCATTTTTAGCCCATAATATTTTAGCTTTTGTCTTACGTAGAACTGTTTTAATTAGTTCAAAATTTGATTCTACATCTTCAGCAATGAGAATTGTTTTATTATTCCATTTATACATATTATTAACAGGCATAGCATCTGTTATTTGTTTTACAGGTTTATATGGTAAAGTAAAGCTAAAAGATGTACCTCTACCTAATTCCGATTCTACATATATTTCGCCACCTAAAAGATTTATTATATTTTTTGAAATAGCTAATCCTAATCCTGTTCCGCTATATTTCCTAGTGCTTGAATCATCTCCCTGCCTGAATTTGTCAAAAACTACTTCAAGTTTATCTCCCGGTATTCCTATACCGGTATCTTTTACATAGAAAAGTAATGTTTTGGCATTTATAAAAGTATAACCAAATTCAATAGACCCATTATTGGTAAATTTAACAGCATTATTAAGCAGGTTTGCAAAAATTTGTTTTATTCGCAATGGGTCAGTCAAAATTGTAAAATTTACATCTTTATTAGTTTTTTTTAATATTATATTAATGTTTTCCTTGCCTTCTGTTTTTTTATTTTTATTTAGAGTAACATACAAATCATATAATTCTTTATTAAGTTTAAATTCGGTTTCTAATATTCTAACCTGTCCGGTTTCCAATTTAGCAATATCAATAATATTATCAATAATATTTATTAATTCATTTCCATTATTGTTAATATGCTTAATAAATTTATCTTTTTCATTATCAGTAATATTTGGCTCGGAAAGTAAATTTGAGAAACCTATAATTGCATTCATTGGAGTTCTGATCTCATGAGATAAATTAGATAAAAAGGCTGTTTTTAGCCTTTCCGACTCTTCTGCTTTTTTTTTAGCAATTTTCAGATTCTTTTTATTTTTAATTAGTAAGCAATTATCGTTTTTTTGTTTTAAAGCAATTCCAATTATATCAGCCAATATTGTTAGATAATCAATTTCTGTAGAATCCCATTCTCTCTCATACAAACATTCATCAAAGCCAATAAAACCCCACAATTCGAAAGAAATAAAAATCGGAATAATCAAAATAGAAAATACATTATGTATTTTCAATAATTCTTTTTCTTTATCAGGAAGATTTCTTGTTATACCGTAATATTCTTTTTCATTTAATAATAAATTTTTTAAACGTTCATAACCAAACTTTTCATAAGGTAGATTTTGAAAAATCGGATTAATAATTTTTGGTTTTATTCCTTTTGCAGTCCATTCATATTTCATACTCATATAAACGATACCTTTTTTATCAGTATGATTTTGAAAAATATTTATCCGACTTGCTTTATAGGAAAGACCAAAATGTTCAAGTACTTTATTAATATTTTTTTCCCAATCTGCTGACCTTAAAAAAGAGACACTGGCAAATCTAAGTGATTTAAGTATTGTTTCTTTATCAACAAGAGATACCTTCATATTTGTTGAATATTCAATCACAGGATTAATATGTTTTTTTTTATTATATAAAACCTTTTGTAATTTTTTTTTGTTTAATTGTTTTGGTGTTTTTTTAAGTTCCTGAATTCTAATTACATATTAAACTATTAGATTAATTCTCCCATTTCTTAATACAAAAAAAGGTGAAAAGTTACCCTGTTTTAAAATAAAATTTAAAAAGATTTTAATAATTATTCAATTTGATATTGTAATAGAATTATTTATAATTTTGTTTTTTTAACAAACTTGTCACAAAACAAATAGTATATATGCACAAACCTGTAATATTAATTACAAATGATGATGGAATAAATGCGCCCGGAATCAGGATTTTAATAGAAATAATGAGAGAGATTGGAGAAGTTGTAGTAGTAGCTCCTGATAAACCACAATCAGGAATGTCTCATGCAATTACAGTATCTGTTCCTTTAAGACTTAAAAAAATTGTAGATAAAAAAGATTATAAGGAATATAGCTGTAATGGGACGCCTGTTGATTCGGTAAAGCTAGGAGGAAAAATTATTATTAAAGGAAAACCCGATCTGCTTGTTTCAGGAATAAATCATGGTTCAAATTCTTCAATAAATATTATTTATTCCGGGACTATGGCTGCTGTACTGGAGGCAGCAATAGACGGCATTCCGTCTATAGGCTTTTCAATTTTAGACTATTCAATGAAAGCTGATTTTAAAGGCAGTGAAAAATTTATTAAAAAAATTGCCGAAAATGTCTTGAAAAATGGATTGCCTTCAGGTACTTGCCTGAATGTAAATATCCCGACAATTGATAAATCGAAAATTAAAGGAATAAAAGTTTGCAAGCAAGCTAAAGGATACTGGAAGGAAGAATTTGATGAAAGAAAAGATCCACATAAAAGAGATTACTACTGGCTAACAGGTGTGTTCCAAAATGGTGATAAAGACAGTGATACAGATGAATGGGCTTTAGCTAATAATTATATTTCAGTTGTTCCTGTCAAATTTGATTTTACTGCTTATGAGGCTATATCTGTAATTAACAAATGGAAATTAAATGCTTAAAAAAGACTCATTTATACTAGGATGTATTTTAGGTTTTGTATTACCCTTGCTATTTTTTGCATTATTATATTTGATTAAATTTTTATTGCAATATTTTTTTAAAACCACACATTTACTTGATGATTCAATAATTTATTTAATAAGTATTTTTATTAATCTTTTTTCATTAAGATACTATTTTGTTAACCTGAAATACGATAAAACAGGCAGGGCGATTTTATTCGTAACTTTTATTTATATGATTCTTTATTTTACATTAAAGCACTAATTATATTTATAATTTTATTAAGTTAAAAAAAATGAAATATTACATCATAGCCGGCGAAGCATCAGGTGATTTACATGCTTCAAACTTAATGAAAGAAATTAAATTATTGGATAAATCTGCTGATTTTCGTTTCTGGGGAGGAGATTTAATGAAGGAACAAGGAACGGAATTAGTAAAGCATTACCGTGAGCTGGCTTTTATGGGCTTTGTAGAAGTTCTGATGAATATTAAAGCTATTTTAAAAAATATTAAATTTTGCAAAAATGATATTTTAATATACAAACCCGATGTACTTATACTTGTTGATTATCCAGGTTTTAACTTAAGAATTGCAAAATTTGCACATAAGAAAGGCATAAAGATTTTTTATTATATTTCACCACAAGTTTGGGCTTGGCAAAAATCAAGAGTGAAAAAAATTAAAAAATTTATTGACAGGATGTTTGTTATATTACCTTTTGAAAAAAGTTTTTATGATTCTTATAGTTATAATGTTGATTTTGTAGGACATCCCTTATTTGATGCTATCGGGAATAATATTATTCTTCCTGAAAAAGAAACTTTTTATAAAAAAAATAATCTTAGTAAAAAGCCAATCATCGCTTTATTACCAGGTAGCAGGAAACAGGAAATATCAAAAATGTTGTCTGTTATGCTTACAATAATTCCCGATTTTCAAAATTACCAGTTTGTTATTGGTGGTGTTTCCTCTGTTCCTATGGAGTTTTACAAGAATATTATAAAAAATAATAAAGTGAGCATTGTATTTAATCAAATGCATAATTTACTTAGAAATGCACATGCAGCATTAGTTACATCAGGAACAGCAACTTTAGAAACAGCTTTGTTTGAAATTCCTGAAGTCGTCTGTTATAAAGGCAGTTTTCTTTCATACCTGTTAGCAAAAAGCTTTATAAATGTTAAATTTATTTCTCTTGTAAATTTAATAATGAACAAACAAATTGTAGTTGAATTAATTCAAAATAATTTTAATAAAAAAAATCTTATTAAAGAACTCCATAAAATTATTTCAGACGAAAAA
>JAIOSH010000247.1 GCA_021107685.1 Bacteroidales bacterium
AAATGGTATTTTATTTCAAATTACAAATATCAAATAATCAAAGTGTAAATTACAAAGTATGTAAAAAATGAAAAACAACAAAGTAAAAATAATAAAATGATTGAACCTCTAACTTTTTACTTATATTATTTATTATTTGATATTTTGCCTTTCCTATTCCATTTCTTCCACTTTTAACTTTGATTATTTTCTGTTTGATATTTTGACTTTTATTACCATTATTCCCCCTATTTCCTTATTCCCCCTATTGCTAACATTATGGGATTTTATAAACTATTGAGTCAAAAAATGACAGCCATATAAGCTTCAATTTCTTCAACTTCTACCGGAATATTTTTCATCAGGTTTATTGGTTCATCATCCACAACAATATCATTCTCTATTCTGATACCTATTTCTTCATCTTTTATATAAATACCAGGTTCGCAACTCAACACCATACCTTTTTCAAAGGGCAGTTGTTTGCTTCCTACATCATGAACATCCAAACCAATAAAATGTGACGTGCCGTGCATATAATATTTAAAGTACATAGGTTTTTTCGCATCCTGATTTTTTATATCTTCTTTAGTAAACAAACCTAATTCTATCATCTCTTTTTCCATTAATTTATTTACTTCTTTATTTATATTATCAATTGTATTGCCCGGTATAAACATTTTTATTGCTGCTTTATGAACCCTTAAAACAGCATTATAACATTCTTTCTGACGTAAAGTAAATTTGCCGTTTACAGGGATTGTCCTTGAGCAATCAGCAGCATAATTGCCATATTCCGCACCAAAATCCATCAGTAATAAATCGCCATCTTTACATTCATTATTATTTTGGGAATAATGTAAAATGCAGGCATTAACTCCGGAAGCTACAATTGGCAAATAAGCATGACCTGAACAAGCGTTTCGTAAAAATTCATGAGTTATTTCCGCTTCAATTTCATATTCTTTTATTCCCGGTTTTACAAACTTTAATATTCTGCGAAAGGCATTTTCAGTTATATCACACGCCTTTTGTATTGTTTTTATTTCTTCGGATTCTTTTATTACTCTTAAATCAGTAATTAATGGTGCAAGACGTTCATAAACATGGGCAGGAAAATCTTCTTTTATCTTTTTGGCAAATCTTAAATCTTTATATGGAACTTCCGATTGAAATTTTACATTCTCATTAAAATTTAAATAAACACACTTTGCATTTATCATCATTTCTTTTAAAACATCTTCAAAATTATCTAAGCACATAATACTTTTAATTCCTGAAATTTTACTTATTTCTTCCTTTGTATATTTGTGACCATACCATATAGTTTCCTGCTCATTAGGTTTTGTTGTAAAAATAATTTCACGATATTTTTCAACAGGATGGTCGGGATATATTGTTAAGATACATTTTTCCTGGTCAAGTCCTGTTAAATAAAACAAATCAGAATTTTGACGGAAAGGAAAATCCTGATCACCGTTTCTCGGCATTTCATCATTCGAATTTATAATAGATAAAGAGCAGGGTTTTAATTTTTTAACTAATTTCAACCTGTTTGTTATATATCTCTTTTTATTAATTGGTTTATATTTCATATATAATATTATTTAAAATGATTAAAAATTATAAATATTTTTGATTTTAATATATCTTAATTATAAAATAATATAAATTTGCCGTTTTATTTTACAAAATAAAAAATATTATTAAAAATATCATAATAATCTTTAATTTTTTTTTTGACAAATTAATTTATCATGAATAATTTATTAGTTTTTTCATCAATCACTAAAAAAATAATAATGGCATTAGCCGGTTTATTTTTAATTGTTTTTTTGCTTGTTCATCTTACGATTAACCTTTTTATTTTACCAATTTGTGAAAATCATGACGAAATATTTTCGGCAATTGCACATTTTATGGGGACAAACTCAATAGTAAAAACATTTGAAATTGTTTTAATGGCTGGTTTTTTAATCCATATTATTTATGGAATTATTTTACAAATCCAAAACTGGATTGCAAGGGGAAAAGGATATAAAATTGCAAACAAGACCAAAACTTCTTTTATGTCAAAATACATAATTTATTCAGGTTTGTTAATTTTATTTTTTTTGATATTACATTTTTTTGATCTCTATTTTATTAAGCTCGGATTGGTTGAGGCACCGGCAGCAGCTAACATTCCTCATCCACATGAAGAACATTTTTATGATATTGTTGTATATTTATTTTCAAATAATTTACTTTATTCAATAATATACATAATTGCCTTTATTGTTCTTGGAATCCATCTAAATCATACTTTTCAATCCGCATTTCAAACATTAGGATTAAATCACAGCAAATATACACCGTTTATTAAGGCTGTCGGAACAATATATTCCATTGTGATTGCAATTGGATTTTCAATTGTACCACTGTACTTTATTTTTAATTGATTGAAATAATTTTTAAGATTATAGAAAACACAATAATTAAGTATAAATATCAAATTACATAACTTTAGTGAATTATGGCAAAGTTAGATTCAAAAATACCTGGAGGACCATTATCAAAAAAGTGGTCAACATACAAATCTTCTATGAAATTGGTTAATCCGGCTAATAAAAAGAAATTGGATATTATTCTTGTAGGAACCGGGCTTGCAGGGTCAGCAGCAGCTTCATCTCTTGGAGAATTAGGATATAATGTTAAAGTTTTTTGTTTTCAGGATACACCGAGAAGGGCACACTCTGTTGCAGCACAGGGGGGCATAAATGCAGCAAAAAATTATAAAAACGATGGTGATAGCGTTTACCGGTTGTTTTTTGATATGATCAAAGGTGGGGACTTTCGTGCAAGAGAAGCAAATGTTTATCGTGCAGCAGAGGTCAGCAATGCTACTATTGATCATTTAACTGCTTCGGGAGTTCCTTTTGCAAGAGAATATGGTGGGACATTAGATAATCGTTCTTTTGGCGGTGTTCAGGTTTCAAGAACGTTTTATGCCAAAGGACAAACAGGACAGCAATGTTTATTAGGTGCTTATTCGAGTTTAAAAAGGCAGATTAGTAAAGGTACGGTTAAGATGTTCAGTCGCAGGGAAATGCTTGAAATTGTTATTATTAATGGAAAAGCAAGGGGAATCATTACAAGGAACTTAGTAACAGGCGAAATAGAAAGACATTCCGGTCATGCTGTAATTTTAGCAACAGGTGGTTATGGTACCATCTACTATCTTTCTACTCTCGCTGTTAATTCCAATGCATCTGCCGCATGGATAGCCTATAAAAACGGGGCTTTTTTCGGAAATCCAAGCTTTGTACAAATCCATCCTTCAAGTATTCCCGTACTTAATGATTATCAGGCTAAATTAACATTAATGTCGGAATCCCTGAGAAATGACGGTAGAGTTTGGGTTCCAAAGAAAAAAGGTGATAAACGTCCTGCTAATGATATTCCTGAAGAAGAAAGGGACTATTATTTAGAAAGAAAGTACCCGGCTTATGGAAACCTTGTTCCGAGAGATGTTGGTTCAAGAGCTGCAAAAGAAAGATGTGATGCAGGCTATGGAGTTGGTGATACTGGTTTGGCTGTGAACCTCGACTTTAAAGATGCTATTGCAAAACAAGGCAAAAAAGCTATTGAAGATAAATATGGCAATCTTTTCGAAATGTATGAAAAAATAACCGGTATCAATTCTTATGAAGAACCTATGCGGATTTATCCTGCCGGGCATTATACTATGGGCGGTTTATGGGTGGATTATAACCTTATGACTACCATCACAGGTCTGTTTGCCATTGGTGAAGCTAATTTCTCCGATCATGGTGCCAACCGTTTGGGAGCAAGTTCATTGATGCAGTGTTCAGGCGACGGATATTTTATTATCCCTAATACAATTACAAATTATCTTGCTGATAAAATCCGAACTCCCCGAATAGCAACTGATACACCTGAATTTGATGAAGCTGAAAAAACTACTAAGGAAAAAATCGACAAACTGCTTTCAATTAATGGTTCAAAAACAGTTACTTTTTTCCACAAACAATTAGGAAAAATAATGTGGGATTATTGCGGAATGGCAAGAAATGAAAAAGACTTAAAAAAGGCAATGGAACTGGTTAATGAATTACAGATTGAATTTTGGAAGGATGTAAAAGTTCCGGGTACTGCTGATGAATTAAATCAGGAACTTGAAAAAGCCTGTAGAGTAGCTGATTTCTTCGAAATTGCAAAATTGATGATAACTGATGCATTAAACCGAAAAGAATCATGCGGGGCTCATTTCCGAAAAGAAAGCCAAACAGAAACCGGCGAGGCAATGCGTATTGATAAAGAATATTCTTATGTTTCGGCTTGGGAGTATAAAGGTATTGATAATCCTCCGCACTTACATAAAGAAGAATTAAAATTCGAAAATGTTGAAGTTAAGGTTAGAGATTATAAATAATGGTTGAATTGTTAAATGGTTTTATGGTTAAATGGCTAAATGGCTGAATGGTTTTATGGCTAAATGGCTAAATAGCTGAATGGTTAAATGGTTAAATAGCTCAATGGTTTTATAACTTTCAACTTTATGAACTTTTATGGTTTTATGGTTACTTAGACAGTATGAAATAGTATGAAAGATAAGTATTTATCGTTAAATGATGTAACTGCTTATAAGATTGCGTTTAATTTGAGCAATTATGTTTGGAATATTGTAATTAAATGGGATTATTTTACAAAGAAAACATTAGGAAGTCAATTTGTAAATTCGATTGATTCAATTTCAGCAAATATAGCTGAAGGATTTGGAAGGTATCACAAGAAAGACAAAATCAGATTTTATCATATAAGTTCTGGTTCTGTTAAGGAATCATTTGATTGGAACGAGAAAGGGAAAGTGCGAAAGCTATTAACAAAAGAAGAGTATAATCACATTTTAAAAGAATTAACAAAGCTACCTAAAGAAATCAACAGTTTAATAAAAATTACAAATATAAAACTAACTATTTAACCATTAAGCCATATAACCATTTGAATATAGTTTGATATAATTCTGAATGCTTTTTACAATTAGTAAATGATAAAACAAAACAACAATAAAAATGAAAATAAAATTGAAAATCTGGCGACAAAAAAACGCTAAGGCAAAGGGTAAATTTGTAAATTATACTTTAGATGATGTTTCACCTGAAATGTCATTTCTTGAAATGCTGGATGCATTAAATAGTAAATTAATATTGCAGGATGATGAGCCAGTAGCTTTTGAACATGACTGCAGAGAAGGTATCTGTGGTTGCTGTGGCTTATATATTAATGGTCGCCCACATGGTCCGGGTGAAAAAACAACAACCTGCGAGTTACACATGCGTTCTTTTAAGGATGGGCAGACAATAGTTATAGAACCTTGGCGTGCCAAAGCATTCCCCGTTATTAAAGATCTGATCGCTGACAGAAATGCTTTTGACAAAATAATTATTGCAGGTGGCTTTGTCTCAGTTAATGCAGGTTCTGCTCCTGAAGCAAACTCAATTTTAATAAAGAAAAAAAATGCAGATGAAGCATTTGATTCTGCTGCTTGTATTGGCTGCGGAGCCTGTGTGGCAGCTTGTAAAAATGCTTCTGCTATGTTGTTTATTTCAGCAAAAATTTCACAACTTACTCTTCTGAACCAAGGGAAAGTTGAAGCTATGGAAAGAGTTCAGGCTATGGTAGCTAAAATGGATGAACTGGGTTTCGGAAATTGTACAAACACCTATGCTTGCGAAGCAGAATGTCCTAAAGGAATAAAAGTTACTAATATTGCACGAATGAACAGGGAATTTATTGCTGCAAAAGTTAGTTAATAAAAAAATAATACCTGTATTAAAATACAAAACAATATAATAATTAAATAATCGTTACTTTTGCACACTTTAAAAAAAAATTTTAATGCAAAAATTTATTATGAGAAGTAAAATATTATTATTTGCAAGCATAGTACTTGCCATAATTCAAAGTCATGCACAAAACTATAATGATTTAACCGGTCAGGATTCTCCTAATACTATAACTACAGCAGTGCCTTTTTTAATGATTGCACCTGATTCAAGGTCGGGAGGTATAGGCGAAATTGGTGCTGCCTCAACTCCGGATGCTCAATCAATGCATTGGAACCCTGCAAAATATGCCTTTATTGAAAAAAATATGGGATTTTCTGTTTCATATAGTCCATGGTTGAGTAATTTAGTTAATGACATTAATTTAGCTTACCTTACATTCTATAATCGAATTGATGACAGGTCGGCTTTCGCATTTTCTTTATTATATTTTTCATTAGGTTATATAACTTTCACTGACGAAAGTGGAAATAGTTTAGGAGATTACAAACCCAACGAATTTTCAATAGATGGTACATACTCAAGGAAATTCTCCGAAAATATCTCCGGTGCTGTTGCAACACGTTTTATCTATTCAAATTTAACTCTCGGTCAAAATGTTCAAGGAGCAGAAACAACTGCCGGAATATCTATTGCTGCTGATGTAGCTATTTATTATCAAAAAGAACTATCAATTGCAGGGCTTGACAGATCACAATTATCTTTTGGTCTTAATATTTCAAATATTGGTAATAAAATTTCATACAGTAAAACAGAAATAGAAAAAGATTTTATTCCGACCAATCTCAGGCTTGGAACTTGTTTTACTATGGACCTTGATGATTATAGTACATTGTCTGTTATGGCTGATATCAATAAATTATTAGTTCCAACACCTCCAATATATAAATTAGATTCAAATAGTCAAAGAATTCCTATACCAGGTACAGATAAATTTGAGATAGAAAAAGGTAGAGACCCAGATGTGTCTGTTGTAGGCGGTATGTTCCAGTCTTTTTACGATGCACCTAACGGATTTTCAGAGGAAATGCAGGAAATTATCTATTCTATTGGTGTAGAATACTGGTATGATAAGCAATTTGCAATCAGGGGCGGATATTTTCATGAAAGCGCCTATAAAGGAAACCGTCAGTTTTTTACTTTAGGTGCAGGTCTTAGATATAATGTCTTTGGATTGGATTTTGCTTATTTGATTCCTACCGAACAACAGAATCCTCTCCAAAACACACTACGTTTTACTCTTACTTTTGATTTTGATGCCTTTCAAAAACAAAGTAACTAATCTTAAATGAAATTCAGAGTTGGTTTTGGCTTTGATGTTCATAAACTCGAAAATGAACATGATTTTTGGATAGGAGGAATTAAAATTCCTTATTCAAAAGGAGCAAGCGGTCATTCCGATGCAGATGTTTTAATTCATTCAATTTGTGATGCTCTTTTAGGAGCAGCAAACCTTCGCGATATAGGTTTCCATTTCCCTGATAAATCCCCTGAATATAAAGGAATAGATAGTAAAATACTATTAAAAAAAGTTGTAGAACTCATCACAAAAAAAGGATTTACAATAAATAATATTGATACTACTATATGTCTTGAAAAACCCAGACTTTCATCTTATATTCCTCAAATGAAAAAAACGCTTTCTAAAACTATGAGTATTGAAAGTGAGGATATTTCAATTAAAGTTACAACAACTGAAAAGCTTGGTTTTATTGGCAGGGAAGAAGGCGTTTCTGCATATTCGGTTGTACTTTTACAAAAATCTTAAGCTGATTTATTCCTAGCATAGCTGTAGCTATACCAAAGCCGTCCATAAGAAAAAAGTAATATGTTATGTTATATTAGAAATATAAAAAGTCTGATATGAAGACTTTATATGTTTTCATTTTTAAAATAAAGATACAAAATTATAAAAAAAAATGTAAGATTATTTTGATTTTAAATAAATCATTTATATATTTGGTCATATTTTTTTGAAAAACATGTCTCTATAAAAAAAATTATTGCTATAATTTGAGAATTACTAATTCTCTGAATTAATTAATTCAGAGATACATTTTAAAAATTATTATCCAATATTTTAAATTTAATTAAAAATCTTACAACTATGAAAAAAAGTATTATTTTATTGAGTATAGTTATTATACTCCAATCAGTTCTTATTGCTCAATCTGAGACATCTTTCAGAAAAGAACCCTATTTATTATTTCAAAATAAATTA
>JAIOSH010000499.1 GCA_021107685.1 Bacteroidales bacterium
TAAACTATTATGATCTGCTCTCTTTTACAGGCAATGTGAATTTAAATTTACTTCCTTTTCCTATCTTGCTTTCTACACTGATTGTTCCTTTGTTTTTTTCTACAAACTCTTTACATAAAAGCAAACCCAAACCTGTTCCATGTTCATTTGCTGTTCCTTTGGTTTGATATTTTTTGTCCATCCTAAACAGTTTATTTATATTTTCTGCTGAAATCCCAATTCCTGTATCCGAAATACATATTTTAATATAATTTGATTTATCTGTTGTATATATATTGACTTCTCCATTATTTGGAGTAAATTTAATTGCATTTGATATTAAATTTTGCATAACAACCGAAACCATATTTTTATCAGCAAAAGCAATTGTATTTTCAGGTATTGTGGTATGTAATTTTATATTTTTATTAATAGCATGAGTTTCTAACAGGTTTATAATTTCATTTGTAATAACGGATATGTCAATATATTCATATTTTATATTCATATTTCCTGTTTGAGACCTTGCCCAATTCAAGAGGTTTTGCAATAGCTTATACGTATTTTCAGAAGCTGTTTTAATTTGATTTACAAAATTCTTTTTTTCTTTTTCAGTATAGTTATCGTAATCATCATACAAGAGACTGGAATAGCCAATAATAGAATTAAAAGGATTTTTTAAATCATGAGCCAATATTGAAAAGAATTTATCTTTTGTTGCATCAAATTCTCTAAGTTCATTATTTAATTTTTGAACATGCTTTTTTTGTTTTTCAATTTGAAGGTTTTTTTGTGAAAGTTGATAATTTATTTTTTGCTTTGTGCGGTAACGGGAATAATATATTAAGATTCCAATAATTGCTAATACTATTATAATTGCAGAAAAAATAATTATTAATTGTTGATTTTTTATTTTTTCTTTTTGTAAAAGTTCGTCTTTTCTTAATTGTTGATTTTCTTTTTCTTTCTTTTCAGTTTCGTATTTAGTTTGCATTTCTGCAATACGTTTGTCGCTTTCTACAGAATATATGCTATCTTTTAAATCAACATAAAGATTATTATATGTAAGAGCTTTTTTAAAATTTCCCATATTTGCATAAACATCAGATATATTATGGTAACATTTTTTAATCTGATTTTTAAAGTTGATATCCTTAGCTGTTTTTAATCCTTTATTAAGATATTCTAATGCTTTATTATATTCTTTTAAATTATTATAAATAATACCCATTTCAGTTAAAGTAATAGTAAGCCTTTTTTTATCACCCACTTCTTCTTTGATCTTTAATGCTTTTTTCTGATATACAAGAGCTTTTTCATAATCGCCCATTTGGTTATATGCTTCCCCGATATTACTTAAAGCAATTGAAATTAATTTTTTATCATTAATTTTATCAACTATTTTATATGCTTTAAAATAATAGTCCAATGCTTTATTATAATCTTTTTGTTTGAGGAAAATATCGCCAATATGCAAATTCATATTCACAATTCCCCATGTATAATCATTTTCTTCAAATATTTCAAGTGCCTTTTTGAAAAATTGCAATGCTTTATCATATTTTTCTAAGTCTTTATATAGTATTCCAATACTATTGGAAGCCTTGGCTATTCCATTTCTGTTATTAATTTCTTCCCAATATTGCAATGCTTTCTGTGTGTATTCCAGCGCCTTATCATAATCTCCCCAATTGCTGATAACAGACCCAATACTTTTTAAAGAATTTGCGATTCCGGCATTATTATTTAAGGTTTTATAAATTTCAAGAGCTTTTTCGTAATTTTCTTTTGCTTCATGGTATTTGCTCCAATGAAAGAAATTACTCCCAATATAATGTAATGTATTGGCAATTTCTTCTATATTTTCTAATTCCTCTAATATTGCAAGTCTCTTTTTTAAATATTTATTTGATTCTTCATATTTGGTTAATTGATAATATGCTAAACCTGTATTTTTTAAAGCAATAAGCTCTTGCTCCTGATTCTTTATTTCTTCAGCTAATTTTAATGCTTGTTTTGCATATTTCAATCTTTTTTCATAAGAACTTGAAGAATACAATTCTGATAAATTATTATATACTTTGATTTTTTCTATATCAGAATAATTTTTGTTTTCAAAATTAATAATGAGATTTTCAAGACTGTCGATTTTAGCTTTATCCTGTCCAAAAGAAGAATTTATAAATCCGGCAATAATTAAAAAAAATATTATTGTGCAAAAGGAGTTTTTCATATGCTTATATTCTTGTAGTTAATTGACGTCTATTTTTTTGTGTTTTTCGGGAAAATTCATTATCAGAAATCAGTCCCGAGTGCTCAGCGATTTTTTATTGATAATTGATTATTGTCTATTGATTGTTATTCAATATGATATATAAATAATAAAAAAATTAATTATGGCGGAGATTTTCCTCTTTGTGTTTCTTTGAGTCTTTCTGACTTGGTGGCTATCTTTTTTTAATTGCCACACCAAGTCTCAAAGTTTCACAAAGAAAACATATTAAAAAACAGACCGCCATATTTTATATTAGTATTTGCGTTTTTAATAGAATGATTATTAATTTATTACAATATTTTTACTAAATTTGATTCCACTTAGA
>JAIOSH010000219.1 GCA_021107685.1 Bacteroidales bacterium
GTCAGGTGGAAAAGGTTTTTTTGTTACAGGCTTAATTTTTTATACAGTATCTTTATTTGGAGCGATTCAAATGTGGAAACTTAAAAAAATTGGATTTCATTTATATACTGTTGCACAAATTCTACTGCTTATTCTTCCTGTTACATATATTAAGTCTTATGATTTTTCATATATAGAATTGCTTTTAACAGGAGCATTTATTATTGCTTATTCAACTAATCTGAAATATATGTCTTAATATTATAACAAGCTCTAAACTACAAATATATTTAAAAAAGAGTTATGCTATTGACATCCCTACTGGATATGTTAAAAGTTATACGTTATAAAAGTTTGGAATGCCTAAAATTTTAGTTACTTACCAATTTTAAATAATTTTAGGCACTCGTAATTTTTTATACTGAGCGTTAGGTCGAAGTATAGTTCACTTTAAGTACTGATTAGTTACAAATATCAATTAATCGTAAAAATTATCAAAGTTATGAAAAATCCTGTTATTTAGAATCATTCTATACTGGGCAGCAACCTTCTTGATTACCAGTCCTTTATCCGATTTTTTTTAAATTTCTTTATTTTTAACAAACATATTGTTAATTTTGTTATGTAATAAAATATTAAAATAATATTAAAAAAGAATTAAATAAATATTACTTTTATAGAAAATTTATATATTAATCATAATTTCATGCTTTATACAATGAAAATTAATATAAGGCATTATTTTTTAATTTTTTTTTAAATCAATAAAATTATTACTAACCAAATTTAATTTATTATGAGAAAATTTACTATTTTCCTAGCATTCTTTATATTTTTAGGAATGCAGTTAGTTCATGCACAAGACAGAGCAATAACAGGAACTGTTATTAGTTCGGATGACGGACTTGCAATTCCTGGTGTCGCTGTCATGGTAAAAGGGACTAACATTGGTACTACAACAGACCTTGACGGGAAATATCAGTTAACGGTTGATAGCAAAGTAACAACCTTGATATTCTCGTTTATGGGTATGGTAACCAAAGAGGTACAAATTGGGGATAAAAATGTTGTTGATGTTGTTCTTGACCCCGATATTATGGATATTGAAGGTGTTGTTGTTACAGCATTAGGTATATCCAGGGAAAAGAAAGCACTTGGATATTCTGTACAGGATCTGAAAGGTGATGAAATAGCAGAAGCAAGAGAAAATAACATTGTTAATGCCTTAGCTGGTAAAATTGCCGGTGTTCAGGTTACAAATTCAAGCGGAGGTGTTGGATCCTCATCAAGAATTATTATTAGAGGTAATAGTTCCTTTGGTAACAATCAACCATTATTTGTTGTGGATGGAACTCCTATTCTCAACTCATCTTCTGAAGTTTCACAATGGGGGAATGGGCGTGACTATGGAAATGCCACAACAGGACAAGACTTTGGTAATGCTGCTATGGATATTGATCCGAGCAATATTGAGTCAGTAAGTGTTTTGAAAGGCGCCAATGCTGCTGCACTTTATGGTAGTAGAGCTGCTAATGGTGTTATCCTTATTACTACTAAAAAGGGTGGTAAAGTTGGCACTGGTAAAAAAGCTATTGGAGTTGACTTCTCTACCGGGGTAACCTTCGATAATGTTTATGTTATTCCTAAATATCAGAACAAATACGGACAAGGTTATGGAGGTGGTGAATACCACTGGAAACTATTTCAACAAGATAACCCTGGAGTATATAGTAGTTATCAGGAATATGCTCAAAATGAATCTTTCAGCTATTATAACGGCGATTGGGGTGGTGTGATGGATGGAATTGATGAAAGCTGGGGACCAAGACTTGATGCAGGATTAAATCTTGCACAATTCGACAGCCCATACACTTTTGATGCTAATGGAAATCCGGTATATACTCCGACTCCCTGGGTATCTCAGGAAGATAATATTAAAGATTTCTTTGAAACAGGTATAACATTTTCTAATAACCTTGCTATTACCGGTGGCACTGATAAAGCTTTTACCAGATTATCATTAGGAAATACAAACCAAACAGGTGCTATTCCTAATACAGACCTTAAAAGAACAAACATAGGTTTTAGCGGAACTGTTAATTTGACAAAAAGGTTAACTGCAATTGCAAATATTAATTACATACGAAATAAAAGTGATAACATACCCGGTGGAGGTTATGATGAAAATAATATTATGCAATCAATTGGTTCCTGGTTTGGACGGCAGGTTAATATGACATCACTGAAAGATAATTGGGAAACCCTTGATGCTTTTGAAAACCCTTATAACTGGAATAGAAGTTATCATAACAACCCATATTGGACTGTTAATAAAAATACAACATCAAGAACAAGGGACAGGATATTCGGTAATGTTAGTTTAAGTTACAAGTTAACAGATTGGCTTGATGTTATGGGGCGAGTAGGAACTGATTTTTTTAATGAATACAGAAAACATCTCGTTGCAGATAAATCAATAGAATCATCTTACGGAGGTGAATTCTGGAAAAGCCAAAGTTATGAAAATGAGACAAATGCTGATTTAATTTTTACAGCAAAAAAGGATCTAACTGAAGATTTCACATTAAATGCAGCTTTAGGTACAAATTATATGAACCATAAATATCATTTTTTATATATGAGAGCTGCAGAATTAACCGTACCTGATTTTTATACAATTTCTAATGTTAAAGGAAATGCCTCGACAACAATGTTAGATAAAGAATATGAATCAAATAGTATATATGGTTCTGCAACAATAGGTTATCAACGTTTTGTTTATCTTGACCTGACTGCAAGGAATGACTGGAATTCTACCTTACCAAAAGATAACTGGTCGTATTTTTATCCTTCAACCAGCTTAAGTTTTATTTTTACAGAAGCTTTTGATATAGATGATAAAATCCTTTCTTACGGAAAAGTCAGAGGAAGCTGGGCACAGGTTGGTAGTGCTACTAGCCCGTATCAAACCTTAGCAACATATTCTACTTTAAATTTTAATGATAATCCTATTGACCCTTTTAGTGGAGTTACCCAATATCACTATGCTTATGATATTCCCCCACTTGATCTTGAACCTGAGAAAACAACCGGTATTGAATTTGGTACAGACCTAAAATTTTTGAATAACCGTTTAGGTATTGATTTTACATATTATAATTCAAAAACAACAAACCAAATTATGATAATAGATGTTGCTCAGTCCTGCGGATTTACAGGTATGGTTATCAATGCAGGAGAAATTCAAAACAATGGTGTTGAAATAATGTTATACGGTAAAATTTTGGATTCTAAAGACGGATTAAACTGGGATATTATATTGAACTGGGCAAAGAATAATAATGAAGTTAATGAATTATATGGAGATCTGGAATCATATATAATTGCAAGGTCATGGGGTGGTGTAACAGTTGAGGCTCGTCCAGGAGAACCCTATGGACAAATTAAAGGAGGTGCCTATGTAAGAGATGGTAATGATAATATCATTATTAATCCTAATACAGGTATTCCTGTCATTTCTGCCGAACCTGAAGTAATTGGTAATATTTTGCCGGATTGGACAGCTGGTATTCGCAATTCATTTTCCTATAAAAATATAGATTTCAGTTTCTTATTTGATATGAGAAAAGGTGGCGACATATTCAGTGTTACTGACTGGTTTGGTGGTTATGCAGGTATAACAGAGGAAACTGCCGACGGAAATATCAGGGAGGTAGGTATGATAGTTGATGGTGTTCTTGCTGCAACTAATCCGGATGGTAGTATGATTTATGATGATGATGGAAACCCAATTGGTAGCGGACAAGCAAATAATATCAGGATTGCTGCCCAGGATTATTACGAAGGTTACTGGGGATTACCCGAAGCTTCAATTATTGACGGTACATTTATAAAATTTCGTGAAGTAGTGCTTGGTTATGATCTTCCACAAAAATGGATGGACGGGACTGGTTTTTTAAGATCAGCTAATATCGCATTTGTCGGAAGAAATTTAGCATTGCTCTACGTTGATGAAAGCAATGATGTACGCATAGACCCTGAAACCGGATTTGGTACTACAAACAGTGGTATGGGTATAGAGCAATATCAATTACCACCTACGAGAAGTCTTGGTTTTAGACTACGTGTTATTTTCTAAATATTTTATAATAAAATAAAACAATAAATAATATGAATATGAAAAAAATATTAAAAATAAAAATTATCCTTGTACTAAGCTTAATTATAGCATTAGTTTCATGTACCAAGGATTGGGAGGAAATGAATACTAACCCTAATGAGCCTGTTGAAGTTTCTCCAACTAATATTTTGGCTTATAGCTTGCGCTATATTGCTGATAATTTCTATGATGACTGGATGGATATGAATAATTTTGAAACCTATTCAGGTCATCTTGGTAAAATCCAATATATTGATGAAGCACAATATAGATATCGTGAAGGTACAGTAAATAATGCCTGGAGAGATATTTATACAACAATGTTTGATTTACAGAAAGTAATAGATATGGCTGATGCAGAAGGAGATAAAAACATGAAAGCTGTTGCTTTGACTTTCCAGTCATTTATTTTACAAATTGCAACTGATACTTGGAAAGCAATTCCATATTCAGATGCAATGCTGGGACAACAAGGCAATATTACACCCGAATATGATTCACAAGAATTTATCTATGACAAATTGTTTGAAAATCTTAAAACAGCAGGAGACTTATTCGCACAAAACGGCGATGATGACTTAGGAGAAGGAGATTTACTATTTAATGGTAATGTAGGAAATTGGCAGAAATTTTGTAATTCACTTCGTTTACGAGTAGCTATCAGGGTTTCATTAAAAGATCCTGCAGGAGCTAAATCCCATATTGAGGAAATCTTAGGTGACCCCGGTAAATATCCGATAATTGCAAGTAATAATGATGATGCAAAATTTATATGGCCTGGAGTATCACCTTATAAAGAGCCTTGGGCAGAAAATTTTTTAGATGATGGACGTGATGATCATGGAATGTGTGTTACATTAATTGATATTTTAAAAGATTATAATGACCCAAGATTACCTGTATATGCACAACCTGCACCTTCTGATGGTGAATACAGAGGCGTTGTAGCCGGTGCTGTAGAGGGTAGTTTCGTTATGGCAGATATATCACGTATTGGGGTATTTTATAGGGAAAATCCTAGTGGATTTACACCCTTTATGAGGTATCCTGAAATACAATTTATTATTGCTGAAGCTGCTGTAAATGGATGGAATACAAATGGAATAGATGCTAAAACAGCTTATGACGCTGGTATTACTGCTTCGCTTCAGGAAAATGGTATTGCTCAGGCTGATATAGATACCTATTTATTAGATTCAAATGTTGCCTGGGATGGTGATGTAAATAAAATTTATATGCAAAAATGGATATCATTGTTTAAACAAGGCCATGAAGCTTGGGCAGAATGTCGTAGAACCGATATTCCTTTAATGGGAGAAGCACCAGGCTCGCCTTATCAGTCTCATAACAGACCACCTTTCCGCTATCCTTATCCTACAGATGAGTTTAACCTAAACGGTGCAAATATTGGTCAGGTTACAGGTGGAATTATTGACCATTTCTGGGGACAGCAAATGTTTTGGGATGTAAGAACAGGTGTTCATTAATATTATATTTTTTGGATTAAATAATTGAAGTATAGTTTATTAATTATACTTTAAATAAAAAAGTGGCTGTTAGATAAAGACAGCCACTTTTTTTTAGAAATTTTATTTTTTATTGGACTTTATAAACAATAGCCTGTTAATAAATTATAAAACACACCTTAATTATTATTAATTTTTTTTATATTATTGTCAATTAAATTTATGTTAAATTTTTTATTTAATATTTGATTTAATAAATTTTTTTATATTTTTGCCACTTTAAAATTTTATTTTTTTTATTTAAACCAATAATTTATTAACTAAAATTTTTACATTATGAAAAAAACAATTTTTACTTTAGTAATTGCTTTTTGTGCATTTGCAGTAATTAATGCACAGGATTTAACCTCTAAAAAAGGTGTCCCTATATTGCCTGAAAA
>JAIOSH010000563.1 GCA_021107685.1 Bacteroidales bacterium
AATAATGGCACACAATGTCAGGTAAATACATATATATGGGAAATAAGTTACACTGTGAGGAATGACAGACAGCCCGAATTAAAGAAAAAAACCGGATATGTGCATTTAATCAGGTAAGTTCAGACCTTAGTAGTTTTGATGATTCTCAATAAATTTCTATCAATTTCAACAAATATTTTTTTGATTGATATTAATTAAGGAAAGAAGATTGGGAAGGTTAACGGTTTGCAAATATGGCACGTAACCGTTTATTAGCGGCTGTATATCTTCAATAATCTTTTAGTTAATTCACTAATAGTTATGTTAATGCCATTATTTTTATTCCTTTACTCAAGTTATTATCTATTGTCCTAATTATCTTCAAAATCTTTATTCCAGTATTAGTCAAACTTAGAATTAAATCTTCATCAATTTTTTCTAAAGGTTCATGTAAAACTTGGTTTCTAAGTCGCCAAAAGTCTTTAAATACAATTAAATATTGTCTGTCCAAATTCAACTCATTAACTAATAATTCCATCATTTTTGTTGCGGAGATGGGATGCTTAGGAATTTCATCTATGTGTTTTCCAATAATATCTCTTAATTCTTTTTCAAGTTCAATAGCTAAATTAATTAAAGCTATCTTGGGATTATCTGTTTCAATTTTATAATCAAGTGAGTCCTTTTTCAAAGATGTGTCCTGCTTTATTGATTTTTCATTATTAGTTGCTTTTTTTAGTTCTGGTATCCCAGATAATCCTTGTTCTTGCTTTTGCCTTTTCTCCAAATTGTCTTCCAATTGGTCTGTTTCTTCTACTAATTCTTTTAATTTTCTATCAAATTCAAATTCAATTCCAAATCCTTTTATTTTTTTTAATGTATTATAATCTTTAATCAGTAAAATTATTGATATGAAGACAAATAGTCCAATAGAGATTATATCAATTTCAATTCCTAATGTTCTAAGAATAATTATAATTAGTCCAAAAAAAACAATTACATATTTCATATTGTTCTTTTAAATTATTGCCAACGTAATAGTGTTTTAATCGAAATTCAAAAATACGTAAAAATTTTATATGAAAAATAATAATTTAAATTAAAGTAAAATATTAGTTAGAAGCTACAAATTGTATTTTATTAAAAAAATAAAATTTTATAAGATAATAGCATAAACACCCAACCCGAATAATTCATAAACTCTGACGATGTAATGATGTAGGTTAAAATCTGTTTCAACCTTTCATGTCCCAGCCCGCACAGACTTTCTTCGACTTGAAAGGTTTTGCCGGTAAACTTTTCAGATTGAGCTATGGATGTAGGGAAGGGAAACCTGAAAAGTTGAAAGGGGCAATGTCGAATTCTTTGGCAGTTTTTATAACAAATGTAACAATCGTTATTTTTATAATGGATACAATTTAATTTTACTATTCATTTGTCTAAATTACCGCTACCTGCGGCATGCTTTATGACCCGCGGTTACCTGCTCGTGCTATCTCAATAAATTTGCGAATTTATCTTTAAGTTTCTGTTTCATCTTTTCATTGATTGTTCCCATTGTTTGTTCGACAATATTTTTTTCCAGAGAAGCAATTTTATGCAGTCGAATTACTGATGGAAGTCTCAAACCACATACTTTCCAATTTTCAATTTCAAAGTCAAATTCTGTATTGTATATTTTACTTGTAATTCTGCAAACGATAATGTCACCATCAACTGTATCAAGAAGTATTAAGGCTGGTCTCTTTTTATGTTTCTGTCCGTCTGTGAATGGAAATCTCAACAAGACTATTTCTCCGAATGATAGTTTTTTCATTTTAGTAGTTATTATAAATTGAATCAGAATCTGAATAACCAGCTAAAAATTGTTCCTTTGCAAGGGTTCTGAAATCATTTTCTTCTTGATTCTCTTTTTCATCAAAAAGTACAATTACTCTTATGTCCCTGTCTTCAAATAATACTGACCTCAATTTTTCAGGCACTCTGATTGATTTATTTTTCATTCGGGTTTTAAATTCGACTGCTTTCATAATATTTTTCTTTTTTTCGCTAAGTTAATAATTTTTATCCAGTTGGTATAATTTTTTTTAAGCTCTTACAGGTAATGCAGAAGTTTATTTAATTTACTGACAAAAATAATTATATTTTTAAATTATCCAATGGATTTCTTACATTTAATATAGAAATAAACATAATATATCGTTTATTTTATTTTATTTGTTTCACTCTATCTCACATCTCACGTATAACTTAACGCCCTAAAGAGCATGTCGGAAGTTTGAAGTAAAATTTCTTCCGGCTTCGGTCTTCTGACTTTGAAAAAGATTGTTTAAAAAACAAAGTTTTATAAGATAATAGAATAAACACCCAACCCGAATAATTTATAACCTCTGACGATGTAATGATGCTGGTTAAAAATCTATTTCAACCTTTCAAGTCCCATCCACACAGGCTTTCATCGACTTGAAAGGTTTTACCGGTAAACTTTTTAGGTTGAACAATGGATATAGGGAAGGGAAACCTGAAAAGTTAAAAATAGTGATATGAATGCAATTTAATTTTCTATCCTTTTAATGGATATTGAATAAAAAAAAAGGGGGGAAATTAGGTAGGTGCGATTTTTATTAATATTTTTTAATTTACCACTAAGTCCCTGCATTTAAGAGCATTTGTAGATTGCATTTTAGTCTTATAGTTTAGTTATTTTTTTGCTTAATATCAATTTGTTATTAATGTAAATATTAACGATATATAATCCCGGTGTAAGATGGTCGAGATTAATTTTATTGGTTTTGCTTAGTAGAATATTTTTTTCATAAGTATTTCCCTGAATGGAGATAATATTAATTTTAGGATTTTGTAAAAGTAAATCTTCTGATATATTAATTTGAAAGTGGAGTTTGGCAGGGTTGGGAAAGATTATAAATTTTGACATTAAAAAATTAATCTCGTCCAAATTTAGAGATAAACAAGTGTCAGTTCCGGATAAGTCGCAGGGATTTTCCGGATAAATTAATAAAGTATCAACATATAACGCGCATAGACAACTACCACCTTCAAAAGCTACTAGTTCTTCAACAATACCTGTCCTGCTCCCGATTCCTTCAATAATTTCTGCTTCAGGATATTCAAAAATGATTCTTTTATGATATTCATTTTGTATTAATATGGAGTCAATAAACTCAACGATTAATGGCTGATACCATAAATAGCTAAATAGGGTGTCTCCAACTACCAAGTTGAAATCATATAATAATTCTTCATTTGTTTGTCCTTTTGGAATGTAAAATACTTTTTTATTAATACTGTCATCTCTAATTGCACCAAGATATTCAGGTCCATTTATTACTGTGTTTAAGCAGAAAATGTCATATTCCGTCTTTTCTATGGTTTTATATTGTTGATTCAATATTGTCGTGTCACCACTATAATATGTTTCCCAGTAATTTGTATACCACCATACAGGAGGAGGAATAACATGATTATTAAATTTAATACACCATTTTGCATTTGATTCAGGCAAGGAATGATATGATTGTCCATAATTAAGAACTGAAGTTAGTACGAAGAATATGAGGATGTATAGCTTTTTCATAATAATTTTTTTAAATAGCAACCAACGTAATAGTATTTGAAGCGAAATTCAAAAATACGTAAAAATTTTATATAAAAAACAATAATTTAAATTAAAATATTCGTCAAAAATTCGTGCATTAGTGGCAAAAAATTATTATAGAACCGCTTGCTGATAATATAAAATACATGGTTTATCATAGAACTGAACAACTCTGATAAAGGTATTAGGATACTAAACCCATATTACCCTATTTCCTATATTTCCCCAATTCTCCCTATTTCCCTTATTCCCCTATTTCCTTATTCCCCCTATTCTCCAATTCAATAATAATATCTACAAAGAAAAATTTATTTTATAATTTTACTCATACAACTTCCTGTTAGAAAATTTCGTCTTATTAATTGAAAAGCATAAGCAAATTGCAATTTGAATAAATTTTATTTAACCTTTAAATTAAATCATTATGAAAAACTTATTATTATGTATTTTGGCAATTAATATATTGTTTGTTTTTGGGCAAAATAATCCTCCGGTAGCTGTTAATGACAGCGTCTCAGTTAATGTCGGAGAATATATTACTGTAAAAGTTCTTGAAAACGATTATGACCCTGATGGGGACAATATCCGTGTAAGACAGGCTCCCGGGTCTTTTTCCCATACTGATAGTACTATTACTTATTATTTCAGTTTTGAAGAATATGCAGGATTTTCGGGTTTTGAAGAATATGATTACATGATAGAAGATGAGTACGGACTTTTTGGATATGAATCTATTGCATTAGTTTATATTGAAGTAATAAACCATAGTTTTGATTTTCTTGATATAAATAATATCAAAGCAAGATATAATGCATTTGGTAACCACTTTTGGGATTTTCAAACGGATTATAATTTTTTATATGAGTTTCCGCAGGGAAGTGGTAAATATACATTGTTTAATAATAGCTTTTGGTTAGGTGGTATGGACGAAAATGATCAGTTACGCCTTGCCGGTGAAAGATACAGGCAGGTGGGAACAGATTACTGGACAGGACCATTGTCAACCGATGGAAATGCCTGGATAGATACTACAATAGTTTTACAATGGTATAAAGCATGGAAATTGGATAAAGACGAAGTTGAGTATCACAAACTGCACTGGAATGATCCGGGTTATGAAGCTTCTGCTAATATTCTTGAATGGCCTGCTCATGGTAATGTTCAACTCGGACAAAGCTTTTACCTGGCGCCTTTCATTGATATGAACGGGGATAGTATATATGAGCCAATGCAAGGCGATTACCCGCTGATAAGGGGGGACCAAACCATCTTTTTTATTTTTAATGACCAGAAACCCCATACTGAAACCGGAGGCGAACCTATTGGAGTGGAAATTCACGGTTTTGCGTATGCTTTTGAAGCATTGGATAAGCCTCAGCTTTACAACACAACTTTTCTTAGCTATAAGATTTTTAATCGTTCGCAACATACTTTAACCGATACTTATGCAGGTTTTTTTACAGATATTGACATTGGTAATGCCTGGGATGATTTTATAGGTTGCGATGTGGCAAGAGGAGCCTATTACGGATATAATGGAGATGACTACGATGAAGATATTATCTGGCAAAGTGATACAACTTGGGGTTATGGTGAATATCCTCCTGCACAGGGAATAGTTGTGTTAGGCGGACCTTATCTTGACCCTGACGGCACAGACAATCCGGCAGGTGGTTGCGATGAAAGTATTAACGGAGTGGGATTTGGAGACGGTGTTGCTGACAATGAACGTTATGGAATGAATAATTTTATAAATTTTAATAACTCCGGCAATCCGGCAACTGGAGACCCACAAACAGCTTATGAGTATAATAATTATTTAAAAGGAATGTGGAAAGATAGTACGGTAATGGAATATGGAGCAAATGGGCATGTGTCGTCAGGTGCTTATGGTCCTGCTTGTAATTTTATATTCCCGGGCTTAACTGATCCCTGTAACTGGGGTACAGGAGGAATACCACCTTACGGTCCTGTTGATTGGACAGAAGAAACTGCCGGAAATACTCCTGATGACAGGAGAGGATTATGCTCTATGGGACCATTTACTCTTGAACCGGATGGTTTTCATAAAATTG
>JAIOSH010000526.1 GCA_021107685.1 Bacteroidales bacterium
GGAATATATGTCAAAACAGATAAATAACATAAAAGCCGATAAAAAAACATTGGAACAAATATTCCTGAAGATTTATGCTAATCCTGTGATTAATAAGAAACGTCATAATATCTAATCGGTACTACTACAAATTTAGTGGAACCCCGAAACTTCGGGGCGAAAATGATTGAATGCTAAAATAAAAATAATTTGCAAAATAAAAAAACCTAATATTGTAATATTCAAGCCATTTATTATCAAAAATTTAATTGTCATGAAATATTTAAGCATTTAAGCATTTTATCATTTAATTAATTTATTTAAAAGCCTTTTCCAATAAACCATCCCCATTTAGTGCGAGACGCGAAAAATATTCAGGAACAGGATTTCCAACTAATTTATCAACATACAATTTTGCAAGATATTGGCCTAACATAAATCCTTGACCTCTCAATCCAATAAAAAGACCTGATTCAGTGTCTATGATCATTCTTGGTTCAATATAATAACCGGCCCAGACAGCCTGAAAACCCACAGATGAAAGTTCGGGTATCCAATTAACAAAAACCTCGGATGCAATTTCAATAAATTCTTTTGAGTTTATTTTCAGGTTTTTATCTGTTTCCATAGGCTCGGTCAGAGGTGAAGCACAACCAATAATTTGCCCTGTTTCACCTAATTGCTGCCCGTAAACTGCTGAAAAACCTTTATATTTTTTTCTGTCGATAATCATAGGTAAAGGCAGGTTATTATTTCCCATCATAGGTAATCTTCTTGTTATAAATGCCTGATGTTTTACAGGATACATACCTGTTTCTATTCCAAGTTTTTTGGCAAACTTACCGGCTTCAGGACCTAAAGCATTTATAAAAATCTCTGTCTGATATTCTATATATTCTTTTTCGTGATTCAGGACTAATACTTTGTAAATATTTCCATCTTTTTTAACATCAATTAATTTACAGTCTTCAAGTATTTCGCCTTTATGTTTTATACCTATTCTGCGTATCAGGTCGATAACTTTACCGGGATTTGCCTGCCAGCAGTTTTTTGTAATAAGTGCCGAAATATATGTTTTTAAACCCGGATTAATATGAGAAGATATTTCTTTTTGAAAATCTTTCGGTTCAATCATAAAAGCATCTGACCATGCAATAGAAGATTCAAGTGCTTTGTACATTTCTTCATCATGAGCAAAAGTAACATAATTGATAGGCAGAAAGTCAATATTATGAATTTCCTGAAGCTTTTTAAAAATATTCAGATTATGAACAGCAATATCAGATAACTCGGGCAAGCTAAAATTTGGACGACCGCCGGCAATATTTCGCCATGAAGCTCCACGACCGAAATTTATTAAAACCGGTTTCTGTCCTGCTTCAGCCAAATATCTGAATAATGCACTTCCTCCAATTCCTCCCCCTGCTACAAGTGATTTAATTTTTATGACTTTTGTAGAATTTCCTTTTACATGAGTAATTATATTTTCCTGAATATTTCTGGGGTAAAGTTCACCTATTGAAACCTGATTTGAAAGAGGTCCTCTTGGTGTAGCCTCTCCAACAATGGATATATTGTAAGATTTTATTGTTTGCTTAAGCCTTGGAATACATCTTTTACCCCTACACGCTCCCATTCCCAAACGTGTTGTATGCTTAATTTCATCAATAGAAATAAATTTTCTGTCTCCAATAACATCTAATATCTCATCAAGTTTAACATCATCACAATGACAAATATAACTCTCCGATTCAATTTCATATTCTGAAAGTTTGTCCATGGGACTCCTTTTGGAAAATTCAATTTTTTCAGGATATTTATCTTTTAAAATAAACCCTCTTACATTTATTAATTCTTCTCCATGAATATCAATTGATTTTACACGAGCAATATTTGTTTTATTTTTCTTTTTCAAAATTTTTTCAATAATACCATCACCTATCTTTTTTCCATTATTATCAACAAGAAAAACTTCTGCTTTTTCATTAACCTCATATTCAACAGGTAAGAACAGCCGGTCTTTTTTAAGATTATAACCAAATATTGCCAATCCCGGACATTGATAAACACATTCCATACATCCAATACATTTATCAAAGTCAATATAAGGCACTGTACTGGTTGATGTCTTTGTAATAGCATTATGCTTACAGGCAAATTCACAAGGGTTACATGCAAAACCGTATAAACAATCAATTAAGACAAAGCCTTTTTCATTCATCCGTTTTTCCGAAGGCATAAAAGGCTTATCAATTACTTTTAAAGGATGTTGTTGTGAATCAATATATTCTTTTGACGTTGAAAGAAATTCATCATAATTATATGGTTTTTCCATATCCTCTAATATTTCAAATGCCACCTGCTTACCTCTAACAACCGCACTTGTTCCCTCTCCAATTCTGATAGCATCACCTGCACCATAACATTTTCTGCCGAAAATTTCATTTCCTTTTATTAATAATTGATCATCAGAAACCAAACCGGTACAAATATTAATAGCATCAATGCCTTTAATTATTTTTTCTGTTCCGGGAACCGGCTGAAAATTTTCACATTCTGCAATTACGGCACCTACAATTCCGGTATAATCTTTATTAGGAATAGCTTTTAATAAAATATGCGAAAGAAATATTGGAATACCGAGGCGTTTTACCCTGTTTGCCTGTACGGGAAAACCACCTTCTTCCGATTGGGCTTCAATAATAGCTTTAACATTAGCTCCTGCCTGCATCAATTGGTATGAAGTTAAATAGCCAATATTTCCGGCGCCAACAGTTAATATATTTTTACCAAGTAAAGTCAATTCAATGTTCATCATTTTCTGAACCACAGCAGCAGTATAAACTCCAGGAAGGTCATCATTTTCAAATGTCGGCATAAATGGAACCGCCCCGGTTGCAATAACTAAATAATCAGATTCAACATAATATATTTCATCAGTCTTAATATTTTTAACAGCTATTCGTTTACCTTCAAAAATATCCCACACTGTAGAATTAAAAAAAATACCTTCATGATTATCACCTGCTAATGTTCTGGCAATATCAAAGCCACGCATACCTCCAAATTTTTTTTCCTTTTCAAAAAAGAAAAACTGATGGGTTTGCATTAAAAACTGACCACCAATTTTGTCATTATTATCAATAACAATATTATCAACATTATGTTTATTCAGTTCTTCACGGGCTGCTAAACCCGCTGGACCTGAACCAATAATTACAACACCGGTTTTATATACATTAACAGGTATGTCTTTTTTAAATTTTACCTGTTTCGGTGTATAATCTTTGGGTATTTCACTTACTTCTTTTATACCGTCAACATTTGTAATACAAATTCTTTTAATTTGTCCATCAACTAACATTTCACAAGCACCACATTTTCCTATGCCACATTCCAGACTCCTGTTTCTGTTTTTTAAACTATGACTGTGAACAGGAAAACCAGCCTGATGTAAAGCCGCCGCAATGGTAAATCCTTTATTACCTATAACTTTTTTTCCATTAAACAAAAATGTATGATTTTCAGTTTTTTTAATTTCTATTATTGGATGTTTTTCAATTTTATTCATAAGCAGGATAATCTATTTAAATAAAAACAAAAGTAAGTATTGTTAATTAAATAAAAATAAGAAAGATTGGCATTTTTCATTTCTCGGTTTACATTTTTTTGTATTATTTAAATAATCTGTTCGCATTTGTACAAAAAAATGAACGAATACGAACAATGTAAAGATTTATTTAATATTTCAAGCCCTGTATAAGCCTGAATTATTGACATTTGTAATAAATGGCATAGTATTAGTAAATTTTTAAATCTAATATTTTTTACAATGGATAAAATTATTGAAAAAAAGAAATGGACAACGAGAAAAATTTTAATGATTACCGGAATTGCAGCATTTGTATTTTTTATTATTTTCCTCTTATTCATTAGGGATAAATCAAGCAAATTATATATAGATAAAAATCAAGTAACTATTGCTACTGTGCTTGAAGATAAATTTCAGGAATTTATTCCGGTTGACGGGGTTGTTTATCCTAAAAATACAGTTTACATTGATGCGATTCAGGGTGGAGTGGTAGAAGCCGTATATGTTGAAGATGGTGCAATACTTGAAAAAGGGGATACTATTTTAAAATTGCTCAATACAGCAATGGAATTGAATTTTATGGAACAGGAAACAAGGATGCTTGCAGAAATGAATAATTTACAAAACACACTCCTTGCTCTTGAACAAAACAAATATTTACGTCAAAAAGAAATTGTTCAGTTAGAATACCAGATTGATTCATATAAATTGGATTTTGAAAGAAAAAAGCAACTATATCAGGAGAGTGTTGTTTCTACTAAAGAATTTGAAGATGCTGAAAGAGAATTTGAATTTACGTTAAAACAGTTGAACATTTCATTAAAACTGCAAAAGCTTGATTCAATTTCAGGTGCTGCACAATCAAAAAATATAAAAAACTCGTTGACAAGGATGAACGATAACCTGAAGTTATTAAGAAAAAACATGGAAAATGCTTATGTTAAAGCTCCAGTTAATGGGAAACTATCTTCTTTTAGTGCAGAGATCGGTGAAACCAAATCGTCAGGTGAACATCTCGGTCAGATAGATATGCCTGATGGATTTAAATTACGTTCAAATATTGATGAAAGATACATTTCAAGAGTATTTATCGGACAGGATGCAGAATTTGATTTTGACAGACATAACTATCAATTGCACATCGGTAAGATATATACAGATGTTACAGGTGGTTCGTTTCAGGTTGATATGTTCTTTGATTCAATTGCACCTGTTAGTGTTAAACGCGGACAAACAATACAGCTTAGATTAAAATTCAGTGGCGAAACTGATGCAATTATTGTTAAAAGAGGTGGCTTTTTTCAGGAAACCGGAGGCAACTGGATTTATATTGTTGACCCCTCGGAAAGTTTTGCTACAAAACGAAAGATCAGAATAAACAGGCAAAATACTAATTTTTACGAAGTAATGGAAGGCTTGCAACCGGGCGAAAAAGTGATAGTATCTTCTTATGATTCGTTTGGTGATAAGGATAAATTGATATTTAGGTAATTAAGTTTATTTTTTTTAATAAAAAATTATGAAAGAAGTAGTTATTTTAATTCCGGATGTTGACATTGAACAAAATATTGAAATTGATGTCAGGATCAATGGCAGAAAAAAAACCTTACAATACAGGGTTGAATTATTAAACTGGGAAGGTAATGATGTTCCGCCTAAAGATAAAGTTAACGTTTTAAAACATTGGATTGCCGATTATGACAAAAATTGGGAACTTGTGGAAATTGGTGCCCCGAGTGATGAAAACATTCCACTTATGTTCAGAAAAAAAATCTTAAATGTTTAAAAATTATTTAAAAATAGCAATAAGGAATTTAGTAAAACGCAAGTTTTATTCCCTGATAAATATAAGCGGTCTTGCTATTGGTCTTGCCAGCTTTATAATTATTATGTTGTATATTATTGACGAGTTGAGCTATGACCGTTACCATAAGAATGCCGAAAATATTTACAGGCTTGTCAATGTTCATGATTTTAATGGAGTTGGTGAAAATTCTGCAAGCTCCCCTTTTCCTGTTGCATTTACCCTGAAAGATGAATATCCGGGAATAGTGAAAAATGTTGTTCGTATATTTAATTTTCAGGCGCCGAGATGTCTTATTGAATTTGGTGAAAATAAATTTAACGAAAGAAATTTCTTTTTCGCAGATTCTACCTTCTTCAACATTTTTGATTATGAGTTTGTACGAGGTGATCCAAACACTGTTTTCGATGAGCCATACTCTTTAGTATTGACAGAATCAATTGCAAAAAAATATTTCGGCGATGATGACCCTTTGAATAAAACAATAAAATTTGACACGAAGTTTGATTTAAAAGTTACAGGCATAATAAAAGACGTTCCTGCTCAATCGCATTTTAATTTTGATTTTATTTCTTCAATGTCTTCTGTCAGAAAAATATATGGCGGCAAGCTCCCTCAAACATGGGTTTGGAACCCTTGCTGGACATATTTGTTGCTTGAGAAGGGGACAGCCCGGCTTTTAGAAGAAAAATTTCCCGATTTTATTGATAAATTTTTTTATGATGCAGAAAAGGAAAATATTTCGCTTTATCTTCAGCCTTTGACTGATATTCATTTGAAATCAAAGCTCGATTATGAATTAGAACCAAATAATAATATTTCCTATATCTATATATTATCTGTAATTGCAGCATTCTTACTGATAATTGCAAGTATTAATTTTATGAATCTTGCAACTGCAACTTCTGCGAGTAGAGCAAAAGAAATTGGAGTTAAAAAAGTTGTCGGGGTTAACCGTTCACAAATAATTTTTCAATTTATCAGCGAATCAATTATTTTAAGCTTTATTGCATTGATAATTGCCCTTATTTTAATTGAATTGATATTGCCTGTATTTAACACTTTCACTAATAAAGATATTATTCTAAGTATTCTGCTTCAGCCGGAATATTTATTAACATTAATTGCGCTTGTTATATTTACAGGTGTGTTTTCGGGAATATATCCTGCATTTTATTTGTCGGCTTTTAAACCGCTTTCTATAATAAAGGGTAATTTTAAAAACGAAAATAAAAGCACCCTCCCAAGAAAAATTTTGGTTATTGTACAATTTGTAATTTCCATAACTTTAATTATCGGTACATTAACTATTTTTAACCAATTAAAATATTTACGCAATGCTGATTTAGGATTCAATAAAGAACAAATTATTATCATACCTATTAATCATACTCCTATTGCCAATACATATAAAAATTTCAAGAGCGAATTATTGTTAAATCCCGATATAATCAGTGTTACGGCTGTGGATGACATTTTTGGTGTTGCTCACAATACTCATGAATTTCGCCCTGAAGGTTTGCCACAGGATAAATGGCAGTTTTATCCTGCATTAGTTGTCAGGTACGATTTTGTTAAAACATTTGATATAAAAATACTAGCAGGAAGAGATTATAATGAGAAAAATAAAACCGACCCTGAAAAAGGTATGCTCATTAATGAAGCTATGGTCAGACATCTCGGCTGGAGAAGTAATGATGAAGCTATAGGCAAAAAGTTTAAATCTCTCAATGGTGAAGAAAGAGTAATTGGAGTTACAAATAATTTTAACGTTACTTCAATGCACGAATCAGCAGGTCCTTTTGTGTTGAATATCAAAGAAAAACCACGTGAAGTTATGTGGTTCCTGAAATTTATGGCTATCCGTATAGCTCCGGACAAGCATAAAAAAATAATAGCCTTTATTGAAACCAAATGGAAAGAGTTTGCTCCTGACAGACCTTTTGAATATTCATTTTTAGATCAGGAACTCAGTAAACTTTATAAAGATGAAGATAATCTTGGAAATTTTTCATTGATCTTCACTTTGCTGATAATCTTTATAGCAAGTCTTGGCTTGTTTGGTTTGGTGTCATTCATGGCTGAACAACGAACAAAAGAAATTGGTATCAGGAAGGTTTTGGGAGCTAATGTAGCCAATATAATTATATTATTATCTAAAGAATTTATCAAATTAATATTGATTGCTATTATAATTGCATGGCCAATTGCATTTTTATTAATTGATGAATGGCTCAACCATTTTGCATACAGAACTGATATTAATTGGTTTGTGTTTATCCTTGCGGGTTTGTTTGCTTTAATAATTGTATTATTGATTACTGCTTACAAAGCTTATATTGCATCGCGAACAAATCCTGTTGATACTTTAAAGTATGAATAACAAAATTGTAACGAAAATTTAAATTAACCGTCATAAATATTATTAACACACAAATACTTAAAATCATGATTAAAACAGTAAAACTTACAAAAATCTTTAGAACAGATGAAGTAGAAACCACAGCATTGAATGAAGTTTCGTTTGAAATAACTAAAGGAGAATTTGTTGCAATTATGGGACCTTCCGGATGCGGAAAGTCAACCCTTTTAAACATCCTCGGATTGCTTGATAATCCATCCGGAGGTGAATATTATTTTCTTGATAACGAATTGTCAAAATTTTCTGAAAGACAAAGAGCCAGATTAAGAAAACAAAATATCGGATTTGTTTTTCAAAATTTTAATCTTATTGATGAATTAACAGTATTTGAAAATGTTGAATTACCGTTGATTTATCTCGGGATGAATGCTAAAGACCGTAAAGCAAGAGTTGAAGAAGTATTGGAACAAATGCAAATAATGCACAGGAAAAAACATTTTCCATTGCAGTTGTCAGGCGGGCAGCAACAAAGGGTTGCAGTATCAAGGGCTGTTATTGCAAAGCCATCATTAATACTTGCTGATGAGCCTACAGGAAACCTTGATTCTGTACATGGCGAAGAAGTTATGAACCTGCTTGTTGATCTTAATCAAAACGGTACTACAATTATTATTGTAACTCACTCACAAAGAGATGCCGAGTACAGCCAGCGAGTTGTCCGGTTGTTTGACGGACAAATCATTACGGAAAACATCAGGCAAAGGGTTTTGTAAAATGAAGAAACAATCAAATGAAGGAATGAAGAAATGATAATTCGTAATTCATAACTTATAACTCATAACCCAAAAACTCATGTTTAAAAATTATATTAAAAGTGCATACAGGAATATCATAAGGAATAAATTCTATTCGGCAATAAATATTGTTGGTCTGTCTATCGGTATTATTGCTACGACTTTTATTCTTCTTTATAATCAGAATGAACTTGCTTATGACAGGCATCACGAAAAACACGAAAGGATTTATCGCCTTGAGTCAAATTTTACAATCAGCGGCAAACATGACCTTTTTGCAGTAACATCTGTTCCGCTTGGTCCGGCATTTAAGCTGGAATTCCCGGAGGTTGAGGAATTTGTTAGGTTTGCAGGAGGTGATGGGATATTAATAAGATACGGTGATAAAGAATTTTATGAGGATGCATTATTTTATACTGATTCAACAATTTTTAATGTATTTACACACGAATTTATTTGGGGTGATCCTGAAAAGGCACTAACCGAACCTAATACATGTGTTTTTACCGAAACACTTGTTAAAAAATATTTTGGTGATAAAAATCCTATAGGCGAAATCATTACTAATGCCGATAATGTTGATTTTAAAATTACAGGTGTAATAAAAGATCTACCTGAAAACTCACATTTAAAATACAATGGTTTATTTTCTATTGCTACGCTTTCAGAACGTATTGGACGTGAACGCTTCAACAGTTTTGAACCCGGAGCTTTCTGGAATATAGGCTCATATACTTACATTTTATTAAAAGAGAACAGTAGTATTGAAAATGTTTTTGAGAAATTCCCGCAGTTTTATGAAAAATATATGAAATCTATTGGCGATCAAATTAATGCAAGTTTTCAGGTAATGGCAACACCTTTGGCTGATATTCATCTCACATCAAGTCTCAGTGCTGATCAGCCTACAGGAAATAAAGCTTATGTATATATATTTTCATTTGTTGCCCTTTTTATTTTGTTAATTGCTGCAATTAATTATATGAATATGGCAACGGCAAGGTCGGCTAACAGGGCTAAAGAAGTTGGGATAAGAAAAGTTTTGGGAGCATTCCGGTCACAATTAATGCGACAATTCCTAAGTGAATCGGTTATTTTGGCAATTATTGCCTTTGTAATAGCAATTGCAGCAGTATATTTACTGTTGCCTGATTTTAATGAGATTGCCGGAAAAAATCTAGTCTTTGGTTTTAGCTCAACACCGTTTATCCTGCTGGAAATATTTGTAATAACAATTATTATCGGTCTTATTTCGGGAAGTTATCCAGCCTTTTATCTATCTTCATTTATTCCTGTAAAAGTGTTAAAAGGAAAAATCAATGTAGGCAGAAAAGGCGGATTGCTAAGAAAAATTCTCGTAGTATTTCAGTTTATCATTTCAATTACTATGATCATTGGAACTATTGTGGTTTCAAAACAATTGGATTTTCTAAAAACAAAAGACCTGGGTTTTGAAAAGGAAAATGTCATTGTGGTTGGTGTTCAGGACACTGCATTTATAAAAAAAACCCCGACATTCAGAGAGGAGCTTTTACAAAATCCTAATATAGCAAATGTTTCAACTTCAACAGGTGTTCCTGGCAATATAAGACAAATAATTGTTATGAGGGTTGAAAAAGATGAGAAAATCAGCACCCCTGCAGAAATTAGTGATAGTCTAAAAGTTTCAAATGTGGATACTACAGGAAATACAGACACTACAACTTTCCAAACCGGAAGCAGTATGGTAGAGCATGCACTAAACTTAATAATGATTGATTACGATTATATTAATTTGTATAATATTGAGATAACAGAAGGCAGAAATTTCGACCGTGAGATGGGAACAGACCTTGAAGAAGGAGTGATAATAAATGAAGCTACTGCCAGGGAATTAGGCTGGACTGATGTTCCTTTGGGTAAAAAAATTGATTTCGGAATTGATCTGGACGGCTCTGCAAGAAGGCACACAAAAGTTATTGGTGTTGTAAAAGACTTTCATTATCTTTCTCTGCACAACAAAATTGACCCGTTGTTAATGTTCCTTAGCGACAGACCGAGATTCTTCCTGTCTATTCGTATTGATGAAAATAATCAGCGGCAAGCTCTTGATTATATTGAAAAAAAATGGAACGAATTTGGAAATATCAATCCTTTTGATTATGATTTTCTTGATAAAACAATGGATGAAATGTATGAAGCCGAAGAAAATATCGGGAGGATATTTCGCATAGCTTGTGTATTATCAATATTTATTGCGTTATTAGGATTACTTGGCTTGTCTTCATTTATTGCAGAGCAAAGAACTAAGGAAATCGGGATACGCAAGGTGCTGGGTGCTTCTGTCGAAAGTATCTTAAAAATTTTGTATAAAGAATTTTTTATCCTTATAATAATAGCATTAATTATTGCTTCACCGGTAGCATGGTGGATACTTGATGACTGGTTGAACACTAATTTTATTTACAGCACAACAATCGGATGGTTTTCATTTGTATTGGCAGGATTGTTGGCTCTTGTAATAGGCTTACTAACAATCAGCTATCACATTGTAAAAGCTGCGACAACTAATCCGGTTGATTCAATTATGTGTGAGTGATAATCTCTATGTTTAAATATTTAACCATTTCCTAAAATCACTCAATCTGCTGTAGCTAACTATTGTTTCGCAATCTGTTTGAGGCTTTAATTCTATCTTAATCCGGCTTTTTGATAAGGGATACATGTTTTCTATAGCACTGAAATTCACAATAAATTGACGGTTGACCCTGAAAAAATATTTTGGGTCAAGAATGTTTTCTAATTTATCTAAAGAAAAATCTATAGGATAATTAATATTGTCTTTAGTACAGAAAAAAACATTTTCATTATTAACATAAAAATATGCAATATCATCTGCTTTTATGCTTTTAATTTTTTGTCCGTAACGAACAATAAATCTTTCCTGATATTCAATTTTATTGCTTAAAACCTTAATCAATGAATTATAATCAATTTTATTTGCTTTTTGTAATTGATTTAATTCCTTGAATTTATTAATGCTTTGTTCCAATTCCCGGATTTCAATTGGCTTTAATAAATAATCTATGCTGTTAACTTTAAATGCTTTAATCGCATATTGGTCGTAAGCAGTGGTAAAAATAACAGGTGTCTTTACTTTTATCTGTTCAAAAATCTTAAAACAAAGCCCGTCAGCGAGATGAATATCAAGAAAAATTAAATCCGTTTTATTGTTGTTCAGCCATTTTACAGCTCCTTCAATAGTGTCAATTTTACCTTGAATATAAATATTTTTATCAATTTGACGCAGCATTTTTTCCAGATGATCCGCTGCAATCTTTTCGTCTTCAATTATTAATACATTCATTTGATTATTTAAGAATAACTTTCTCAACATAATAAGTTCCCACTCCGAATAACTCAATAATATATAATCCCCTGGGTAAACAGCTTAAATCAAGCTTATTATTATCTGAAGAAATAGCTTCTTTAAGAATTATCCGGCCATAAATATCCGCTACTTTCAAGTAAGTATTTGAATTTGATTTAATACCGGAAATATTCATGATCCCATTCGTTGGATTAGGATATATGCTAATTTCTTTATTACAACGATTTTCATCCGATATAATAACCGGATCTCCATAAATCTCAATATCGTCGATATA
>JAIOSH010000131.1 GCA_021107685.1 Bacteroidales bacterium
AAATTTTATAATTAAGGTCATGAACTCTTTTAAACAAATACTTTAGTTCAATATCTATAATTTTATGAATATCATCACGTTCAAGAGATTCAAATATTACTACATCATCAATTCTGTTTAGAAATTCAGGAGCAAAAGTTTTTTTAAGGGCATTTTCAATAACTCCTTGTGCGTAAGTGGCTTTTGCCGATTTTTTAGCAGCAGTACTAAAACCAACGCCTTGTCCAAAATCTTTTAATTGACGAGAGCCTATATTTGAAGTCATTATAATGATTGTATTTTTAAAATCAATTTTTCTTCCAAGGCTATCAGTCAGAACGCCATCATCTAAAACCTGTAATAAAAGATGAAAAACATCAGGATGTGCTTTTTCAATTTCATCTAACAATACAATGGAGTATGGTTTTCTTCTAACTTTTTCAGATAGCTTTCCACCTTCTTCATAGCAAACGTATCTCGGTGGAGCACCGACTAATCTTGATACGGCAAATTTTTCCATAAATTCACTCATATCTATACGCACTAAGGCATCTTCGGTATCAAATAGATATCTTGATAATACTTTAGCTAAATAGGTTTTACCAACACCTGTAGGACCAAGGAAAATAAATGAACCGATTGGTTTGTCGGGATCTTTTAAACCAACACGGTTACGACGGATAGCTTTTACTACTTTTTCAATAGCTTTATCTTGCCCGATAATTGAATAACTTAGATCAGATTCCATATTAATTAATCTATCACTTTCGTTTTGTGCTACTCGTTGAATAGGTATGCCGGTCATCATAGCTACGACTTCAGCTACATTATCTTCAGTAACACTTTCTCTGTTAATCTTTGATTCTTCTTCCCATTTATGCTTTTCAATTTCTAAATCATTCTGAAGTTTTCTTTCAATATCCCTTAACTTTGCAGCCTCTTCAAATTTCTGGTTATTAATAGCATGAGTTTTTTTGTCCTTGATTTCTTCAATTCTGTTTTCAATGTCAATTATTTCAACAGGAACATGAATATTTGTAATATGAACCCGTGAACCTGCTTCATCAAGAGCATCAATTGCTTTATCAGGCAAATAACGATCAGTGATATATCTGTTTGTTAAATTCACGCAAGCATTAATAGCGTCTTTAGAATAAGTAACCATGTGATGATCTTCATACTTTTCCTTAATATTTTTGAGAATTTCAATAGTTTCTTCAGGAGAAGTAGGCTCTACTAATATTTTTTGAAATCTTCTTTCTAAGGCACCATCTTTTTCAATATATTGGCGGTATTCGTCAAGAGTCGTTGCTCCAATACATTGTATTTCACCACGTGACAAAGCGGGTTTAAACATATTTGAAGCATCTAATGAACCTGATGCATTACCTGCACCGACAATAGTATGTATTTCATCAATAAATAAAATAATATCAGGATTTTTTTCCAATTCATTTAAAACAGCTTTCATTCGTTCTTCAAATTGCCCCCTGTATTTTGTTCCTGCAACCAATGAAGCAAGATCAAGGGTAACTAATCGTTTATTAAACAATGCACGTGAAACTTTTCTGTCAACTATCCTTAGTGCTAAGCCTTCGGCTATTGCTGATTTCCCAACTCCGGGTTCACCGATAAGTATTGGATTGTTTTTCTTTCTCCTGCTCAAAATCTGCGCTATTCGTTCTAATTCTTTTTCTCGACCAACAATAGGGTCTAAACGATTTTCTTCTGCAGCTTTTGTAATATCCCTGCCAAAGTTATCCAGAACAGGTGTTTTTGATTTTGTATCTGATACTTTCTTAACATTTCCACCATAACCTTTTCCTCCTTCTTCAGGATCGTCATCAGTTGTTCCCCTGGGTAGTTCGTTTTGTGGTCTGGTTTTTATATTGGTTTCATTATTTGAAATTATTGCTTTTAATTCTTCTTTCACAGTTTCATAATCTATACCTTGCTTTTGAAAAGATTTAGTTACAATATTATTTTGGTCTTTAAGAATTGCTAACAATAAATGTTCAGTACCAATAAATTCACTTTTAAATACCTTGGCTTCAAGGTAAGTTATTTTAAGAGCTCGTTCAGCTTGCTTTATTAGAGGGATATTATCGTAACTTATTTTGTTTTTTTCCGAACTAATAATTGATCTTTCAATCAATTTTCTGGTTTCAGCCATATTAACTCCAAAATATAAAAGTATCTGAACAGCCATTCCTTCGCCTTCTCTGATAATTCCAAGCAATAAATGTTCAAGTCCTATGTAGTCATTACCTAATCTTAATGCTTCTTCACGGCTATAAGCAAGAACATCTTTTACTCTTTGAGAAAATTTTGCCTCCATTTTTATAATTAATATTTAGTTATTCAAATATTTAAGATTATCCCGATAAACTTTTTTACAAATTTATGAATTAACGAAGATATATAATATTTTATTTCAATTTACCTAAAATACAATAAATATCAGTATAAATTATTAAAATTCAAAAATAAGTACAATATTAAAAAAAAATATTTAATAATACAATTTTTATTAACATAAATTTGTTAGTAATAAATTATTAGAATTATACATTCTAATTCATAAAAAAGTACTATTTTCGTAAATTCAAAAAAATGTAATTACTTAATATTGAATGAAATAATTAATACACATGGAAGAAGACGGAAAAATTGTTAAAGTAAGTATTGAAAATCAGATGAAATCAGCCTATATTGATTATGCAATGTCGGTTATTGTTTCAAGAGCTTTACCTGATGTTAGAGACGGGTTAAAACCTGTCCACAGAAGAGTATTATACGGAATGTTGGATTTAGGAATACTATCTAATCGTTCCTATAAAAAATCAGCAAGAATAGTAGGGGAGGTGTTAGGAAAATACCATCCACATGGAGATACATCTGTTTATGATGCTATGGTACGAATGGCTCAGGTTTGGTCATTAAGATACCCTCTTATTGACGGACAAGGTAATTTTGGGTCAATGGATGGCGATAATCCTGCTGCAATGCGATATACAGAAGCAAGATTAAAAAAAATTTCAGAAGAAATGCTCGCTGATATTCATAAAGATACTGTTGATTTTCAATTAAATTTTGATGATTCACTTAAAGAACCTACTGTCTTACCTTCAAGAATACCAAATCTATTAGTTAATGGTTCATCAGGAATTGCTGTTGGTATGGCTACTAATATGCCACCACATAACCTAAGTGAAGTCATTGACGGTGTTATAGCTTATATTGATAATAATGATATAACCATACCTGAATTGATGAAATTTATTAAAGCACCCGATTTCCCGACCGGTGCAACAATTTACGGATATGAAGGTGTTAAAGATGCTTATGAAACCGGTAGAGGAAGAATTGTAATGAGAGGTGAAAGTAAAATTGAAACTGAAGATAATGGAAGGGAAAAAATAATTGTTACATCAGTACCTTATCAGGTTAATAAAGCTGAAATGATCAAGAAAACCGCTGATCTTATAAATGATAAAAAAATTGAAGGTATATCTGATATTCGTGATGAATCGGACAGAAAAGGTGTTAGAATAGTTTATGATCTTAAAAAAGATGTAATTACAAATGTTATTCTGAATAAATTATATCAATATACAGCCCTTCAAACTTCTTTTAGTGTAAATAATATCGCCCTTGTTAAGGGAAGACCAATGCTGCTTAATTTAAAGCAACTTATAAAATATTTTACAGAACACAGACATGAAGTTTTAATCAGAAAAACGGAATATGAACTAAAAGAAGCAGAGAGAAAAGCACATATTCTGGAAGGCTTGCTTATAGCTCTTGACCATATGGATGAAGTAATTGCTTTAATACGATCTTCACAAACACCGGAAGAAGCAAGAACAGGATTAATGCAATCGTTTGAATTAACTGAGATTCAGGCTAGAGCCATTCTTGATATGCGATTACATCGTCTTACCGGTCTTGAACGAGAAAAAATTAAAGAAGAATATGCAGAATTAATTAAATTGATTGAATATTACAGAGGTGTTTTATCCGATGAATTATTAAGAATGAATATTATTAAAGATGAATTACGTTTAATAAAAGAAAAATACGGAGATGAACCAAGAACTGATATAGTATATTCTGCTCAGGATTTCAGAATTGAAGATACTATTGCTGATGAGGATGTTGTTATTACAATTTCTCATTTAGGTTATATGAAAAGAACTCCTTTAACCGAATACAGGAGACAGAACAGGGGTGGTATCGGTGCAAAAGGAAGTAATATCAGGGGAGAAGATTTCCTTGAATATCTTTATATAGCATCAATGCATAATTATATGCTTTTCTTTACTGAAAAAGGTAAATGTTTCTGGTTAAGGGTTTTTGAAATACCAGAAGGAACAAAAATTTCAAAAGGAAGACCTGTTCAAAATCTTATCAATATTGAACCCAATGATAAAATAAGGGCTTTTATAAATGTAAAAAATCTTAAGGATGAAGATTATATTAAAAATAATTATATAATATTATGTACTAAAAAGGGAACTATTAAGAAAACATCTCTTGAAGCATATTCGCGTCCCCGTCAAAATGGAATAAATGCTATAACTATTAAGGAAGGAGATAATTTATTACAAGCCAGGTTGACAAACGGAAATAATGAAGTATTAATGGCTTTAAAATCGGGCAGGGCTATAAGATTTAATGAACAAAGAGTGAGACCTATGGGTAGAAATGCAGCAGGAGTGAGGGGGATAAAATTAGCCAATGTGCAAGATGAAGTAATAGGTATGATATGCCTTGAAAATGGCAACTATAATATTTTAGTCGTTTCAGAAAATGGCTATGGAAAAAGATCAAAATTAGAAGATTACAGAATTACGAATAGGGGAGGTAAAGGAATAAAAACTATTAATATTACTGAAAAAACCGGTAACCTTATTGCTATAAAAGCTGTTTATGATAATGATGATCTAATGATAATTAATAAATCAGGTTTGACAATACGCTTAGGTGTTACAAATTTAAGAATTATGGGCAGGGCTACACAGGGTGTAAGATTAATCAATATTAAAAAAGGAGACGCTATTGCATCCGTTGCAAGTGTTGCGGTTGAAGAAGATGAAGTTGATAATGATCAAACAACAATTGAAAATAAAGATGAAGTTGATAATGA
>JAIOSH010000396.1 GCA_021107685.1 Bacteroidales bacterium
GGATAAATCGCCTTTATCTCTTGCTTCGGCAATTTGCTGGGAAACTGAAGGTCGTTCAACTGTTGTGAGATAATTGAATTCATCTTTTAATTTTTTTAATCCTTCTTCTGTATAATGTACTATTTTTGGCATATTTGATTATAATTTTCGTAACTACTAGTCAAAGTCTAATGGGGAATAAGGGTATAAAGGTATAAGGGTGTCCCTTATTTCCCAATTCAATAATAAAATATATTTTATTGTATTTGCCTTCCCAAGACAAAAAGACCCTTTATAAAAGGGTCCTTTCCTAAAAAACTTTAAAATAAATTTAAGTGATTTTTTTTAGAAACTTATTTTTGCTCCTATACTATGAGTGCCATTAAATTGATCAGTAGGTCTGTAAGAATAATCAACAGAAAAAACAGAACCTTTTTCTTTATTAAGCGGAACCTGAACACTTAGCCCGGCACTTGGTCCTTTTAAAGCATTTGTTCTTTCTTCATCTGTAATACCTTTAGTTATTCCTTCTTCATAAGTATAGGCTGCTCTTAGCATAAGGTAAGATTTTAATGAATATTCGCCTCCTAATGTAAATTGATCTTTTGTAAAAGAATTAGATGTAAAATTACCTGCTAAAGTAAATCTTGATTCACTAAAAAGAAAATCATAAGCAAAACCAATATTAAGTGCTGTGGGTAATTCAAACTGAGAAGATCTTTGTTCCAAATGCCCTATAGTAGTATTTACTGTATATCCATCACCGGAAAACTTCATTGATGGTCCAACATTTTTTAATGCTATTCCGAATTTAATATTTTCCAACTCTCCTGTAACATATTGAATTCCCGCATCTATGGAAACACCCTGTGTTTTTGCATCTGAGATAGATTCTGATATTAATTTTATATTCAATCCACCATAAATGCTATTAGAAAATGCTTTGGCATAGCCAAGAGCAAAATTTAAATATTTTGGCGAAAAAGTTCCTATACCACCTTCGGGTAAATCAACTGTTGTTATTTCAATATCACCAAATGCCATTGACATAACACTTATAGACAAAACACCGGCTTCGCCGACCTTTTGAGCTAAACCAAAAGCATAAATACCAATATCAGACCCTTTCATCCAATCAGTATATGAAAAATTCAAGTCTGTTCTTTGTGTAAAAGCAATTCCTGCTATATTACCAAACGTAGCTTCCACACCATGTACACAGGCTGTACCTACATTACCCCATCCCGAACTACGGGCCCATGGGTTTATTAATAATTCTCCGGCACCTGCTTGTCCCGACCTGTCTTTATTTCCGGCATTAAGTTGATCATTAACAGGAATTATAAATAATCCTATTAAGAATAATGTAATTATGTATTTATATAAATTCTTCATACTTAATATTATTTTATGTTATTAATCATTTATATATATTTAGAATGTATTCAAATCAACTACTCGTAATGAACCAAACCATTTAATTATTCTTTCACCATCATTGGAATCAATATGTATTAAGTAAACACCTCCGGCAATAGGAATACCTGCGTGGTTTTTTAAATCCCAGTCAAGCGAAGTAATAGGACTATCCTTTGTAAACTGTCTTATGCGTGTTCCATTTACATTATAAATAGTAACAGTACATTTTTGAGGTAAATTAGTAATTTTAACACGATTATCCAATGGATATTTTTCATAAGAACAATATGCATAATAAGGATTAGGAACAACATTAATAAGGTCCAGATCATTTTCTGCTTTTTCTGAGTCATATTGTGTTGTAGCAATACCCGCAGTAGAAAAAGTGTACATAGGATAGTTATTATTTTCTATAATATAGCTATCAGGTAAAGTATCCAGAGGATTAGAAAAATATCGCTGATAGGGCTTAGCTATTCTTATTTTAATTTTTACTTCATTTGAAAGCCATTCTTTACCTTCTACCGATAGAGGTATACCTGTGTACATTGTACTTGCATAAATAGGTATATTATAAATAGACTGTATTACGGGAAGTGTATCTAAATCCAGGTAGTGGACTAAAGCAGCTGCTGCATCATAAGCAGGGAAAAGAAGTGTAATATCATATTGCTCCCAAACTACAACATTATGTCCCATAATATAAACATAATGCTTTCCACCGAACAGTGTTGTATTATCAGGCCAATCTCCAAATATATCTGAAGTTGGATTCCACAACATATCTCTTCCGTTTTCACCAACCAACCATGAATCTTCACCAAACATTATATTAAGTCTTTCACCTGTTTCAAGATTAATTGCATAGCCAGGGAACCAACCCATCCCTGTAGCCTTAATGTAGTTTGCATCATTTGGATTATTACTGGGTTCGGTTGATGTAGCGGGATTACCGTTTTTATCAAGCGAAGGTGCATCTCTTAGGCTGAAACGTTCAATATTTCCTTCGGATAAAACAGGGTCATGACACATTTCTATAACAGGGCTTCTTGTCCATTTGTTTTTATCAGGAGTTATCACAATATCAACGCTTGCAATTTTTTCAATTAAACTCATTTGTTTAGAGAGCAAAGAATGAGCAGGTCCTGCATTATTCTGATTGTCTGATGCACATAAGCAATACGGAGCCCAGGTTCCATTTTCAATTGTTTCATAGTTTGAGTTGGGATCCCAGGGATTTGCAGGCATGTTAAAATCATTATATTCCGAATTCTGTTCATCTTTATATTCTCCTGCCCTTATCCAATTCTGTGCACTTGAAGGAACATCATTATCCCGCACTCCGCTTAACCATATCCTTGAACTATCGGCATACTTAGTTGATGATTGTATTAATCCATTATTTATTGCAAATGTTTCATATACGGTTTTAGTTATTCCCTGACTGTCGGGAAAAGTACTACCAATTCCATATCGTCCGGGCCTATATACCTGTTCAAGTGAAATTGAAATTCCAAGGTCAAGGAAAAGCTGTTCATAATTAACATTGATTGTAGTATCGGATTTATA
>JAIOSH010000602.1 GCA_021107685.1 Bacteroidales bacterium
CTCATCCTCCATAAATTTTGTGAAGAAAACTCTTTCATGCCTGGTTCTTTGTCCTTTAAATATGAAGATAATTTCTCAACAACCCCAGTTCCCCAATTTTCCGCAGAACATTTCTTTGAAATATACTGTCCAATTGCCCAATACAAATCAATTAATCCATGATTTATCGACTTGGCAATATTCAACTTAGCCTCTCGAATTAAAGCTCTTATTTCTTGAAATTATTTTTAAAAAGTAAAATCCAATTCTTTCATTCAGTAAAGATAATCTTTTCTTTAATTTTAATTTGGTAGAGGTTTCTATAATTAAGCACAACTTCAAAATAACCCCAACTGTCCATCCTCTTTCTTCACCTTTCGTTTGTATTCCTGCTTTTGTGCTTCAATAAGTTCTTTTTCTATTTTGTTAAGAAAATGACTTCGTGGCAAGTGGTATTCTTTTCCCATTAAAAAGCGTTTGCCTGCATGTGTCAGTAAAAGGTGTTTCTTCGCACGGGTCATGCCTACATACAGCAATCTGCATTCTTCATCAATATCCGATTTTTTATCATAAAATAAGGAATATGGCAGCAAACCATCTTCACAGCCTACAACAAAAACACAATTATATTCCAAGCCTTTTACTGCGTGAAGTGTCATTAATGTAACATTTTCTATGTTTGGTCTGTAAATATCAATCCCTGTTCCAATACATGCAAAATTCACAAAGCCTTCTGTATCGTTTTTAAAATCACTTGCACTATCAAGTAATTTTTTAAGTAAACGCTCATGCTTTGTTTTCTCATTATTAAAATAATTATCAATAATAAAAGCAATAATATCTTTAACAGACCTATCCTTTAATATTGAATTAATATTAGTAAGTTGTCCTGGTATAATTATTTTCTTTTCTGTTAATCTGTTTTTTATAAAAATATTATCAGGATTTAAAATTAATTTTAATAGATCAATAATGGATTTAATGGGTTCGGTCTTAAAAATTGATACTTCTCCAATTGTTTGATATGGAATATTATGGTCTTTAAATGCTTTTTCAATTGCTTTAAACTGTCTGCTTATTCTACAAAGGACAACAAAATCGGAAAGGCTATTTATTTCCGAATCTTCATATCCGGTAGTTATATTGCTATCCATAGAAAAGAAACCTAAGCCCCCTATCATTTGCTCAATTGTTCTTGCTACAAATTCTGCTTCGCTTTTATCAGTATTATGTTCAGCTATTTTAATTTTTACCCCTTTTTGTACACCTTTTAAAAATTTATCTTCCGTAGCTTTTAAAATATTTCCCGATGCTTTTAAAATTGAATCAGGGCAACGATAGCTTGTTTTTAACTTATAAACTGTTGCATCAGGATAATCATTTAAAAATTGTCTGATAAATTTCACATCAGCACCACGAAACCCATATATAGCCTGGTTCGGGTCGCCAATAACAAATAGGTTGGGATTTACAGCAGGTATTAATTCCTTTATTAAGCTGTATTGAGCAAAATTTATATCCTGATACTCATCAATCAATATCCATTGATATTTTTTCTTATAATATGAAAGAATTTCAGGATGAGACATAAAAAGCCTGACCGGTTGATAAATCAGATCATCTAAATCAAAAAGGTTTTGTTCCTGTAAAACATCTTCATATTTTTTAAAAAATCCTGCAATTATCTCATCTTCAATTTCATCTGTTGATTGTAAATTATGTTTAGCAATAGTAATTTCATTGGAAATTGTTTTAATTTGTTTCTTATCACAACCAAGTTGAAGCAGTAATTGCTTTTTGTCATTTTCATCAATAAGTGAAAAATTATCTTTCCTCCCGGTTTCAGTATTATATTTTTTAAGAATTGAAAGACCAAATGCATGAAAAGTTGATATGGATATTTCAGAAACTAATTTTTTATCATCCAACAGATTAATCACCCTTTCCTTCATTTCATTAGCTGCTTTATTTGTAAAAGTTACAGCCAGTATTTCTGAGGGTTTTACTGATCTATCCTGAATAAGGTGGGCAATTCTTACTGTAAGAACACGTGTTTTACCTGTTCCAGGTCCTGCAAGTATCAAAGCAGCATTTTTGAAATGTTCTGCAGCTTTTCGTTGTTCGGGATTAAGTTCATCCAAAGGACTTTTAATAGAATTAAACAAATTAAGGTTTTTCTGTTTTTCCTTTATATTTATTTTTTCTATTTGAATATCTCTCAGTCTCCTGTATTCTTTAAGGTCAAAACTCAATAAGGGCTTTTGTTTATTTTTTGCATTTTTTTCAATATCTTCATCAATAAATAAACATTCCTGCTTTGTGAACAATTCTTTTTCATCATTTTTAAAAACCTTAATTTTTCCATATTCGCCATCAAAACCTTCTGTAATATAAACTTCACGGTTACGCATTCGTCTGATAGCTTCAGCGAGCTTTTCACCACCAATATTTCTGATATTTTCAATATCCATATATAGAAGCAAATTAAATTCAGAACCGGCTTTTGGAAGTAAATTATTATAAATACCTGCTATTTTTTTTGAATTTGGTCCTACTCCCTGAATTTCTGAAAGTATTTCTTTCAGAGGTATCAATGAATAAAATGGCAGCCTGTTCTTTCTTTCAATAATACTGTTTCTGTCAGCCAGTTGGGCAATACGATTCATAACACCTACCGTAACTTTTTTGCCACAGACAGGACAAATTTCACAATATTTCAGGGTTTCCAATGGATTCCAGTTTATATTGCATTTTCTGTGACCATCAAAATGATATTTCCCTTCTTGCGGAAAAAAATCTATTGTGCCGAGAAACTCTTTCTTGTTACCCGTTTTCATAGCATTAATAATAGCATTGTAAGAGATTTCAGTATTAAACAGATTTGCGTTTCTGCCTAACTTTTCAGGTGAGTGGGCATCGGAATTAGCTATCAGGGTGTATTTATCCAAAAAGCTGCACATCCAGTTCATAGGCGGATCAGTAGAAAGTCCCATTTCAACTGCATGAATATGCCCGGACAAATCATCATAACATTCTTCAATAGTATCAAAGCCTGATTTTGAGCCTAATGCTGAAAACCAAGGTGTCCAGATATGTGCAGGAACAAAAAAGATATTTTCGGAACATTCAAGCATAATTTCCAAAAGATCTCTTGAATCCAATCCTAAAATTGGTCTGCCGTCGGAAGTAATATTAAATCCTAAGCTACTTAGCCTCTGCTGAATTTTATCAATAGTTTCAAAATCAGGAGCAAAAATCACATTATGAACTTTACGTACCTTTCCGGCTTTTTTATAAATATTACTGATTTCAGTAGTAAATATAAATCTTGGCTCAAAATCAGGATTTATAAAATTTTCCAGTTTTAGATTATCTTTTAGCTTAAAAAGTCCTTGTTCTGCGGGTTCCAATTTGTTTTTCAGTTCTTTTGTCCAACCCGGATGTGTAATATCACCTGTACCGATAACTTTTATTCCCTTTACTTTTGCCCAATAATCCAAATACTCAGGAATAAGCTGCTTGCTTGTTGCAAGCGAAAAATGAGAATGTATGTGAAAATCACCTATAAATTTCATGTTTTATAATTTTTTTTTATTTTTTTACTAAATAAAGTCTGAACAAAAAAGTTGTTTCTTGTCATTTCAACCGAAGGGAGAAATCTCCAATGTATTGGTTTGTAAATAAAAAAATTTCTCGCTATCGCTTGAACCTTAAATCTGTAAGCTTATTTTTATAGTTTGAAAATGAGCACCCTTCAACTTCGCTCAGGGTGACCGTGAGGCTGAGCGGAGTCGAAGCCTTATCCACAAAATACTTGCGGATTTAAGGTCGAAATGACACACCTTTTGCAAACTTTATGAACGTACTCTAACTTTTTAATACTTCTGTCCTTTATAATAATCACTCAGGATATTCAATCCGAATATGATAAAAATTCATCAATTTCTTTTTAAATATTTTCTTTATTTTGGATATCTCCTTTAAAGTAATATCGGAATTGACAAATTGTTTTAATTCAAGTTGTTTATTAATAACACTTTCAACAAGTTCGTTAATATTTTTTTCATCAGGAGCTTTCAGGCTTCTTGAAGCTGCTTCAACAGAGTCAGCCATCATTAAAACAGAGGTTTCTTTTGAAAAGGGGATTGGTCCATGATATGTAAATATACTCTTATCAATTTCTTCATCAGGAAAATTATTCTTTTGTAATGTATAGAAATATTCGGTTTTTCTTGTACCGTGATGAGTTCTTATAAAATCAATAATTTGTTCCGGTAAATTATATTTTTTTGCTTTTTCAATTCCTTTAATAATATGACTTATTATAATTTTTGCACTTTCCTCATAAGTAAGCTCATCATGAGGATTAACTCCTGTTGTTTGATTTTCAATAAAATACATTGACATATCTATCTTGCCAATATCATGATACATTGCCCCCGCCCTTACAAGTAGAGCATTTCCTCCTATTTCAAATATAGCCTCCTCAGCAAGATTAGCCACCTGCAGAGAATGTTGAAAAGTACCCGGAGCCTTCATTGAAAGCTCTCTTAAAAGTTTACTGTTTGTATTTGACAATTCCATTAAAGTTACATCAGTTACAAATCCGAACAGTTTTTCAAAAACAAATATTATAGGGTAAGAAAACAATGTTAATACGGCACTTCCTGCAAAAAGTGCAAAACAAACAGGGTCAATGCCTGTAAAACTACCTTCCTGGATTAATGTTAATCCTGTATAAATTACAGAATAGGTCAAAAATATTAAAACCGAAGTATAAATAAACTGGCTTCTCTTTTGTAAATTAACAATACTTAATATTGTAATTATACCGGCAATTAACTGTAAAAAAACAAATTCAAAACTATTAGGAACCAAAAAGCCAATAATAATTATTGTAATCAGATGGATATATAATGCTAATCGTGTATCGAAAAAAACACGAATAATAATGGGAACTAAACATAAGGGAACAATATAAAGATATGAAACATTATATTTTACAACTAAGCTCGTTATAAAAATCATTATAATAATAAGGAATAAGTTTAGTATTACTTTTTTATTTTCATTAAAAATATCTCTTTTAAAATAGAAAAGAAAAAAGAATAAAACAACAAATGAAATTGATAAAAGAATAATTTGTCCGATAAGTAATAAATAATATTTTGATGATGTTCCTAATTGAATTTCATACTCAACTTTTAATGATTCCAGAACCTGAAATTTATTATTTGTAATAAGTTCTCCTTTTGAAATTACCCGCTCCCCCATTTGTAACATCCCCTGGGTTAATGAAATATTATTTAATATTGCTTCTTTTTCATTATTTGTTGTTTCAGCATTGAAATAAACATTCTGTATAATTGAATTTTCAAGTAATGATAACAGTAGTTCTTTATCAATTTTTGTTTTATCGTAATTATTTTTTTTTAATTGCGAATGAATATATTCGTAAGCAGAATGAACAGTAAAAAGGTTTCTTAATTCTTTTTCTTCGGCAATATTATTTGTAATAATAATAATATTAAAATCACCGGGTTTATTTTCAATTTCAGGATTCAATTCAATAATTCCACGTGTCATTAGAGTATCAAAAATCAATAAGCTGAGTTTTTTATTATTTATCTTTTTTTTCTGTAATCTTTTTTTATCAGCATATTTAAAGTTCCATTTTTTTTCAAATTCTTCGGATAATTCTTCCCTTTTTTGTAAATAAAGATCATTATCGAATTTAAAGTATGGTTTTAGTTCTTTTAATACATCCTCTTGTTCAATTTTTATCACTTCATCGGTTTTTAAAATTGCAAAATCAAAAGGAGCTATCAAATCCTCATGCATCCAGGGTTTGCCTTTATGAAACTCGTATTTGAATTTTCCTTCTTTAGGAAATATTAATACAAGCAAAACAATACTAAGCAGGAAAAGGAAAGCTTTATAAATTTCAGCATAATGATCTCTTAGATACGATATAATTTTTTTCATATAATATACTTTGACTTCACGAAATTAATAAATTTATTTATTAGTAGAGTAGAGCCTGATAGCCTACTCAAAATTTTACACAAAGATAATAAAATTAGTATAGACTATCAGTACCCCCTACATCAAACCGTACTTGAAGTTTTCCCTCATACGGCTTACCGATAGA
>JAIOSH010000071.1 GCA_021107685.1 Bacteroidales bacterium
CAAGTCCCAAAGGTTCACAAAGTAAACATATTAAAAAACAGACCGCCATATTTTATATTAGTATTTGCGTTTTTAATAGAATGATTATTAATTTATTACAATATTTTTACTAAATTTAATTCCACTTGGAAAATCGCTGACACTTCGGGATTAAATTGATAAATTGCTGAGTCTTAGCGAAGTCCCGACACTTCGGGATTAAATGGTTTATCTGTTGGCTTAACTTATAATTCATAACTTAACCCTCGCATCATATATCTTTTTTAATCCATAACCGGATGCAAGTATTAAGAGGATGCCCATTCCACCAAATAAGGGTGCTCCACCGCCAACAGGTGTGTTACTTCCTCCGGGAGCAACTCCTCCGTTGGGATGAGGTGGACTTTGTGCTGAAAGGTTTCCGATTATAAAAATGAATGCCGCTGCTGTGATGATTCTTCTTAATGTTTTCATGTTGATTTGTTTATCTGTTGAGTTGTTTATCTGTTGAGTTGTTATATTGAATAATTGTATAATTCATAACTCCAAACTTAAATTGAGTTTTGCAAATATAATACGATATATTTTTAATAAACAAATATTAATTGTCCGAAAAAAATATTAATACTTTCAACTTGTTATTTAACTGTCATTTGCCTGAAAAAATTAGTTGTCCGAATAATATTGTAAGTTGTCCGAATAATATTTTTTAGTAAATTTGGCAAAAAAAGTTACGAGTTATGGATTATGAGATATAAGTTATAAGTTATGAGTGAAAGAAAAGGAGCAATATTAAAGCAGAGTTTTGCTTTTGCAGTGAGAATAGTTAATTTGTATAAATATTTGACTAAGGAAAAAAGAGAATATGAGATGAGTTATGGATTATAAGTTATGAGTTATGAGTGAAAGAAAAGGAGCAATATTAAAGCAGAGTTTTGCTTTTGCAGTAAGAATAGTCAATTTGTATAAATATTTGACTAAGGAAAAAAAGAATATGTAATAAGTAAGCAGTTGCTTAGAAGCGGAACATCTGTTGGTGCTTTGGTTCGGGAGGCTAAGAATGCGGAAAGTAAAGCAGATTTTATTCACAAATTGGGCATTGCTCAAAAGGAGTGTGACGAATCAATTTATTGGTTGGAATTATTGTTTGAAACGGCATTTCTAAATAAAGAAGAATTTACCAATATGGCTACTGATGCAAAATCGCTTCTTAAAATAATACGGAGTGCAATTATAACAACCAAAACAACTTAGTAAGTTAAGAGTTATGAGTTATGAGATATGGGTTATGAGTTGGCAGTCAGTTTAGAAAAGCAAAATAAATTAAAAAATGAAACAGAAAATTTTAGTATTTGGAATTTTAGCATTAATATTTGCTTCTTGCTCGACTGGAACAAAAAAAGAAACAATTCAATTTCCATATGAGTTTGTTAACTCTAAAACAGAAACAGCAGGGAATAACGAGAATAAAATGGATTTGTATGCATATTCAGGAGAATTGAATATTGATACATTAAAAATGTTTTGCAAAAAGCATAAAGACGAATTTTCATTAGGAACATTTTATTATTTGGTAGTATTTGATAGCAAAAAAAATGCGGTATTTCCTTCGAATTCATTTACAGCAGCTTATGGAATTGAAGAAGAACCACAAAAACACATAAGAGCATTTTATACTTATAACCGACTGAATGGTTATAGTAAGCTTGATTTTTATAAAGAAAACAAATGGGAAAGTGTTGCTAAATCAGAAGACATTTGAAAAAAACCAACTGCCAACAATTAAGTATCGTTTTCGGCGATAGCCGAATATGTACTCACCGTTATGGATTATAACTTATCATTCATAACTAATAACTAATAACTCATCACCAATAAAAATGATTATGGAGAAATTAGATCAATATTTGATCATTATTGAGGCCTTTCAATTATTATTGTTTTCGACTATACTGTTTTTTAACCCCAATTCGAAAAATATTTCCAGAAAAATATTAGGAATATTGTTTTTTGTTTTACTCCTTATTTATGGCAATCTCGGCCTGTTTTACCTCGGTTATACAAAACCTGCCGAAAAGCTCTTTTATCTATTTTCAGCATCAATCCTTATGGTTTTGCCATTCTTTTACTTATATATTAAATCCTTAACTACAGAAAATTTTATTATAAGTAAAAAAATGCTTAAACACTTTATTCCTGCTATTGCGGTTTTTTTGATAAACACCCCTTTATATGCCATGTTGGACCCCGCACAAAAGGCTTGGTTTATCGAATATGGTTATATTGAGTTTTCTGATGAAATGGAACTGAGAATTTTAACAATTATATCCACCGGTGTAAGCTATGTGATATTACTTATTCAGCTTATTTTCTATACTTATCATATAATCAAGGCTTTAAAGGAGCACAAACGGAATATTGGACAAATTTTCTCAAATTTTAAAAGGAAGAAGCTGAATTGGATACGATATATTATTTTTCTCTTTTTTATTGTTTTTATTTTTAATAATATTTTTCTACAGACTGAAGCTACGAATATTATTAATTTGAGAATTATTTACAACATTGCTGTTATTATTCTTACTTTCTTTTTGGGATTTGCCGGCATGCGACAGATAGATATTTACGCAGGTATTGATTTATTAACAACTTATAATGATAACACATTAGGCAAACGGAAAAATGCTATAAAACAAGATCAGGGAATACAAACTGCAAATGAGAAATATGGTACATCCGGCTTGTCAGAAACTGAAAAGCGGCGTATCGTAGTTTTATTGAATCAGCATATAGCAAATGATAAATTATTTTTAAATCCTGACCTGAAAATTGCCGATGTTTCAAAAGCCATTTCAGTTACCCAAAAAAATATTTCTTTTGCTATTAATGAAAGTTTAAATACAAACTTCTATCATTTTGTAAATCGTTTCAGGATAGAAGAGTCCAAAACAATTTTATCAGAAGATACAAACAACCACTTTTCCATTGAAGGTATTGCCCAAAAATCGGGATTTAATTCCAGATCATCATTTTACACTGCATTTAAAAAATACGCAGGTAAAACGCCCGGTGAATACAGAATGCACCACAGAAAAAATTAATTAAGTGTCTGTCCAATAAAGACAACAAAAATCAAAAAATCACCGTCATTGCGAGAAACTGACAGATAGGATTGTGTGATAGAGTTTCGTGGTACCGAATTTTCAGCGATTTTCTATTGTTTATTGATTGTTAATAAGATTGTTATACAACGAGATATACATCAAATTCATAAATTAAAATATGGCGGGAAATTTACCCTTTGTGTTTCTTTGAGTCTCGTGCCTTAGTGGCTAAATTCTTAATTGCCACGAGACACCAAGTCTCAAAGGTTCACAAAAAAATTAAGCGTCATAATTTATTATAGTAATTATTTTCTTACTTGTTTGGATATTAATAAATAATGAATTAGGTTTCAAATAAACAGATTGCTTCTGAACGCCAACAC
>JAIOSH010000227.1 GCA_021107685.1 Bacteroidales bacterium
ACATTGAGAAAGACTTTATGGATTGACAAATTGTGCAAAATACAATCAGAAATTAATATTTAATTATTGAATTGAGAAATAGGGGAAAAAGGGTTGAAAATACAAATGAATATTTGTATCTCAATATTATTTAATCATTATATCATTTTTTAAAATAAACCGGGTATCTTCGGGAGAACTCCCTTTGCTGCATCTTTTATCTTTTCTTTACCAAGCTTCACAGCATTTTCCAGGGCTTTATTTACTGCAACCAACACTAAATCTTCAATTGCTTCCTTATCTCCCTTCTTTATCAGGTTTTCGCTAATACTAATATTTTTAATTAATCTGTTGCCATTAGCAACTACTTTTACAGCACCACCTTCTACTTCCGCATCAACAGTTATACCATCCAACTCTTTTTTGGATTCTTCCATCATCTTACGTGCTTCCTGTAATTTCTCCATTAAATCACCTAACATATCTAATTTTTTTAATTACATTTTAACACATGCGTAATTTGATGTTTTGCAGCTTCGTGATTTGGCCCGGAGTTTACTTTCTTATATGCCGAGCAGGCAGCTTCTTTGTTTCCATTTCCCTCTTGTGCCCTTCCTAATTCAAAATATATATTGGCTTTATTCTTCTGCTCCAATTCAAGTGCCTTATTAGCAGAACTTATAGCATCAACCCATCTTGACTGTTTATTATAAGCTGAAGTTAAATAATAATAAGCATTTGCATTTTTGTTATTATAATCCAAAGAAATCAATAATAATTTAATTGCATTCTCCGTAGAACCCTTTTGTAATGCTTTAGCTCCGCTATTTACAAATGCTTTACCAGAAACTGTTTTGGCTTTGTTAGCAATTTTTTTGCTCTCGGTTATCTCATCAAGCTCTATTGCTTTATCCATAGCTTCCTTCATTTTATCAAGCTCGCCTTTCTTTTTAAAAACCAATCCTTTTCCAAAATAAGCCTTTGCATAATCCGGTTTCATTTCCAGGGCTTTATTGAAATTTAAAAGTGCTTTATCATAGTCTTTTTCCTTATAATAACTGCTTCCAATAGAATTATAAAGCTGGGGGATAATATTATAAGCACTTTTTTCCGTTTTAACATCATTATATTTTTTAGCTATCTCAATAGTCTTTTCAAAAGCTTTAACAGCTTCTTCCATCTTTTTTTGTTTGTATAATTCCTTAGCTGATTTATAATATAAACCCGGTAATTGTTTTTCGGCTTTTTCCTTTAATTCTTCTCCTTCTTCACCTATGCTATTACATATTTCTATACAGGTATTATAAGCTTCAATAGCCTTTTCTTTGTCGGTTTCCGACAAGCTAATAGCATTATTAAAAGCCTCTCCTGCTTCATTTAATGTTTGTGAAAAAGAAATCAATGAAAAGCTAAGAATTGATAATGTAAAAATCAGATTTAAATTTTTTATAAATTTCATTTTTGTAAAATTTAGTTTTAGATTATTAATAATTTATTTTAAAAACGGCAAAAATAATAAATTCAATTTAATTTAAGCAAAATATTTTTTTCTGAATTTGCAAATAAAAAATAAATAATAGTAACTAATCAGCACTTAAAGTGAACTATACTTCGACTTCGCTCACTAAAAAAATTACGAGTGCCTAAAGTTATATAAAATTGGCAAGTAACAAAAACTTTAGGCATTTTTTATACTGAGCGAAGTCGAAGTGTAGGCATTCCAAACTTTAGGCACTGATAATAATATTGAATTAACTCAACCATGCTTTTATTTCCTCAATCTTTAATGCAGGAATATCAAGCTTCATCTTTTTTCTGAGTCCACTCAAATCATTAATTAATTTATTTGGATTAACAGCTTTTAATTCCTCAATACTTGTAAAACCTTTTTTACGGATAACAGGTATCCATTCAGCAGGAACTCCAATAGACATAAATTCTTCATCAGTTGCAACAACTGGCTTTTTTTCAGGACGCATTTGAGGAAAGAAAATAACTTCCTGTATAGAAGGTGAATCTGTCATAACCATAGCTAAGCGGTCAATTCCAATACCAAGCCCGGTAGTAGGAGGCATACCAAATTCCAAAGCTCTTAAAAAATCTTCATCAAGTATCATTGATTCATTATCCCCCCTCCTGCCCAATTCTAATTGTGCTTCAAAACGTTTGCGCTGGTCTAAGGGGTCATTCAACTCTGTAAAAGCATTACATATTTCCTTACCATTACAAATAACTTCAAATCTTTCTGCCAATCCTTTCTTAGTTCTGTGTTTCTTTGCTAAAGGCGACATTTCTATAGGATAATCAGTAATAAAAGTCGGTTGAATCAATTTCGGTTCGCAGGTTTTACCAAATATCTCATCTATCAGCTTACCTTTTCCCATTGAAAGGTCAACTTCAACACCCGAACTCTCTGCTAATTTAACAAGCTCTTTTTCATTCATATCAGAAATATCAATACCTGTAAAATGCTTTATCACCTCATACATTGTAAATCTTTTCCAAGGTCTTTTGAAATTAATAGTATGTTCACCTGCTTTTATGCTTGTTGTTCCGTGTAGGTCAAGAGTAATTTTTTCAACCATTTCCTCTACCAGATCCATCATCCATTCATAATCTTTATATGCTACATACAGTTCCATTTGTGTAAATTCAGGGTTATGGAAACGCCCCATTCCTTCATTTCTGAAATCTTTTGAAAATTCATAAACGCCATCATATCCGCCTACTATTAATCTTTTCAGATATAGTTCATTGGCAATCCTCAGATACAATATCATATCCAGAGTATTATGATAAGTTTTAAACGGACGTGCTGCTGCACCACCATATAAAGGCTGCAAAACAGGAGTTTCGACTTCGAGGTAAGTCTTTTCATTAAGAAATGAACGCATGGAATTGATCATTATAGCTCTCTTAATAAAAATCTCTTTAACCTCCGGATTAACTATCATATCAAGATAGCGCTGTCTGTATCGCTGCTCCGGGTCAGTAAATGCATCCCATATCTTTTCATTTTTTTCCTTAACAATAGGTAAAGGTTTTAAAGATTTACTTAAAATTTTATATTCTTTAACATGAATGGTAATTTCTCCCATTTGTGTAATAAACACATAACCTTTTACTCCTATTATATCACCAATATCCAAAAGCCGTTTAAAAACAATATTATACATTGTTTTATCTTCATCGGGACATATCTCATCTCTTTTAAAATACAACTGTATCCTGCCTGTAGCATCCTGTATTTCTGTAAAAGAAGCTGCACCCATTATGCGGCGGCTCATTATACGTCCGGCTATACTTACTTCCTGATAAAGAGAATTGTCTTTATGGAAATTTTCCTGTATCTCTTTTGCTGTTATATTAACTTCAAATGTTTCGGCAGGATATGGATTTATACCTAATTCACATAATTTCTTTAAAGATTCTCTTCTAACAATTTCCTGTTCACTTAATTCTAAACTCATATCATAAATTTTTTGCAAAAGTATCAGATTTTTTGTGAAATGATTTTTCTTTCAATAAATTTATTTTACTACTGCAATCTTTCGTGAAAATAATTTATCTTCTGTCTGAATATATAAATAATATATTCCCTGTGCAAAACCTGATAAATCAAGATAATATTTGTGGGAATTAAGGTTATTTTCATTAATAATAAGAATTACTTCACCATTTAAATTATAAATAACAATCTGAAATTTTTTCAAATGAGTATTTTCAAATTCAATGTTAATATAATCTGATGCCGGGTTTGGATAGATATTTAATATTTCCGAATTAAAAATTTTATTAATACCAATCCAGTCTATTTCAACTTCAAAAGGGTCTGTTTGTTCCGATTCACCACCGATATAAACTGCCTTTACCGTATATTCATATATGCCGGGATATAAATTCAAATCATCATAAAATAAATCTGTAATTATTACAGGATTTACAATATTTCCATCACGAAAAATATTATATCCCAATAAGTCTGATATTTTGTCATCATAATAAGGTGGTAGCCAGCTCAGATGAACAGAATTTGTATCAACAACAGCATTTAAACTATGAGGAGGATAAGTATCGGGTGGTGAATTTGGCTGTATTCCAACAACTACATCCTGAAAAAGAGAAAAATTATATATACCCGGATTAAGACTATCAGTAAAAAAATAACCGTCATACATTCCGCCCCATCCCCAGTTAAAATGAAAAAAAGCAGTATCCTGATAACCGTCACAAATAAAAGTATGTCCGTAATATTTACTGCCTACACCTCCATAAATTATTGGTCTGCCGGCTTCCAATTCCGAAATCAATAAAACCTCCCAGTCAAGGATATAATTATCTCTTTCAAAAAATTGTGCATCAGGCGAATAATCAAAATAATCTACAAGGGCATCACGAGCATCAAAATCATAAGCTCCTGAACCTGCTGAACCATAAATTGTATTAATACTCACACCACAATGGTATAATAATGTAGCTGTAGCATTATTATCATAGCTTAGGTTGTAAGGCATTTCAGCCCAATTATAAGAAGTATTTCCAAAATTCACTTCCAGGTATCCGTAATTAGAATAAAACCCATGAGAACCCGTACCCTGAGAAGGATAATTATAATACTTCATTATCTGCCCCATTGCGGTTGCAACACATCCTGTCCATACATGCTCGCAAGGACCAAGAGTGTCATAAGGACAAAAAG
>JAIOSH010000550.1 GCA_021107685.1 Bacteroidales bacterium
ACTATGGCAACATACTACAAATACAAAGAAAAAAATAATCAATTAAATCATGGGTTTTTTATGCCAAAAATTTTTGGTATTAAAAATCCATTTTTTATTAAATAGGCAAATTTTTAATAATCTAAGGGGGTGAAAAATGATAGTTGAATTTAAAGGTAAGTTATATGACTCAAGTCAATATACAAATAAGGTGGGACAGTATGGTGCTTCTGCTAGAATTGTAAAAGACAATGAGCCTAAAACACTGCAAATATCGACTAGGGATAAATCTCTTGGTAGTAAGTTAATAGCTTATGAAATGAAAGACGTTGTCTCTAAAGTGGAGTTGGGAACTGGTAATTTTGGAACAGAAGTAATGTTACTGGAGTTAAGTCTAATTGATTTAAAGAAGTAACAAGTATGTGGGGTGGAAAGTTAAGGTAAGTCCTTCAGGTTTACTTTAACTTCCCATTTGTATTTTAAGACAAGAAAAGAGAAATGTAAAATGGCAGAAACTGAACTTGAAGCTTTAAATGAAATATCGGGTAAGCTGACAGAAACAAACGAGGAATTAGATTTAATCACTCTGGAACTAATAGATGTTAATACAGAGTTGGATAACATCAATATTTTTATTGATGATCAGGAAATTCTAAATGCTGAAATTTCTGATTTTATGGAACATAAAAGTGCAGTGGATACAAATATTCAATATCAATTAGATACATCAATCCAATTAAAATCATATGACTTTATATTCATCGGTTTAATCATAGGAATTTTATTAATTAGTTTAGTAACAAGGTTGTGGCGCAATGTATGAGCCTTATGTTTATGAATTAAGTTTTTCAAAGATAATATCTGATTATTTTGTTCCCGGGATAGAATCAATTTTAATCCCTGCTATGGTTTTATGGTTTGCAAGTTGGGGAATTATAAAAATAATTGTGATGTTTAAAAGTTTGTCAAAATAGGGAATTTTAAGGGGGTGGAAAGTTATGGATTTAACTGCACTGACAACTGCGATTACAACTGTAAAAACAGATATAACCGCAATGATGGTTATTGTTGCACCAATAGCCATTGCAATAGTCGGCATATTCCTTGTATGGAGATATGCTATCAGGTTTTTCAAGTCTCTCTCAAAATAGAAAAGTTTACCTCCCAGGGTTTGGGAGATCTAACTTTTCGAAAGCAATTTTTAGAATTATAAAGGGGGTGTATTTTAATGGTATTAACAGACTTAACAACTGCTATAACAGCGGTTAAAACGGATATTGTAGCCATGATGGTTATTGTGGCTCCAATATGCATAGCAATAGTCGGCATATTCCTTGTATGGAAGTATGCTATCAGGTTTTTCAAGAGTCTGTCTAAGTAGGCAGATTAAGCTAAGGGTATTATCTAAGACCTAATAAAATCTTATTTAGTATCCTTAGCTAAATTAATATTTATAGGAGGTTTTAAAATGAGTGTAATTACAGGAACAGAAGTTATGACAGGTTTTAATATCTATTGGCAAATAGCTTTATGGGTAACAGTAGCCGGGATAGGTCTATTTGTAATTATGTTTATCATTACAAAAGTAAAGGAAAATTTAAGAGATAAACATTATGAAAGAAAGAATAAGAAATGATTTTTAGTAATATAAAATTTAAAGCAATAGTAATGCTAATTGCATTATTTTTGATGTGTTTTGTATTTATGATACAGACTGAAAGAGAGTTAGAAGCTTTTGCTTTATCTTCTACTGTAATAATTGGAATTTTAGTAGCTTTGAGTGCATGCGGTTTATATGCTTTAAATTATGATAGTGCAAATTCTATAGCTTTGGATTTTTGGAATAAAGCTTCTGATACTATAAAGGCTGCAATTTATAATAATGTAGATGAAAGTACTAGAGAGATAACAATAACTGAGCCTGTATTTGATTTTTTAAGACAATATATAACTGATTTTTATACGGTTGGTGAAATGTATCATAGTGTTGATGCATTAAGAGTAATGGCTCCATGGGGAGTGTCTTATTTATATACTCCAATAGATTGGACAATGACATATTATAGTATGGGAATAAGTGCAGAATTATATGGTGATGCAATAAAATATAGTCAAATAGATTTTGGTGGTAAAACTTTAGAATTTAAATATTCAAGTTATATGTATTCATATATTTATTTTGATGATGTTGTTTATAACGAATCCGGGGAAGAACATGATGCAGTAAGATATTTAAATGTTGGTTATGATGATTTGGCTTTAGGTGAAACAATTTGTTATTCATATGCAGAAAGAGCTATTACCAGAATTTCAACATATGGTGAACCGTATTTTACATTTTTATATAATGCTTTAACAGATGTGATGTACCCTGTAATAATTTATAGAGAAGATGCAGGGGCGTATAAAATAAAGGCATTTAGAATACGAGAAAATGGAAGTCATTTATTAGGTGATACAGCATATAGAATAGATGAAGATATTGAAGCTGTTGTTGACGGAACAATAGTACTTGACCCGGAGTATGATATTTTAGATCGGACTATGCCATTACCATATGAAATAGGACAGATTATAGGATTGGCAGCCGGAGAGGTAATTGCAGAGGAATGGGCTGATGTAATGACTATTGATAGATAAATAGAATTATATGGTTCTATACCAGTTTCGTTGAGTGGAGAATTTGATCTACCGACTGAAGGTTCATTTGATTGGACAAGGCTCAATATGAATATAGAGCTTGTTACTGATAAATTTCCATTTTCTATACCATTTGATTTAGCTGACGCAATAGGAAATTTAGTAGCGGAACCGGAAGTTCCAATATTGGAACAGGATCTAGTTTTGGCAGGAATTGACGGAGGAACTTTAACATTAGATTTTACACCATTTCAACCACTTGCAAATATTATCAAGTGGGGAATATTAATTATATTTAATATTGGACTTATTCTATTAACAAGAAGAATTATAAGGGGCTAGAATGGATGTATTTTCGGGTATAGGGACGTGGTTCCATGATTTAGTACAAAACTGTATTGACGGGCTTGGAGACACCTTAGAAACGATTATAGACCTGCTCCCGGACAGTCCGTTTAATTTAATTAATAATTCTGCTGTATCAGAATATATGGGATTTTTAAATTGGATTGTTCCGATGTCTGAAATAGTAGCCATTTTACAGGTATGGACTGTAGCAGTAGCAACTTATTATGTAGTGGTTGTGGTATTGCGTTGGATAAAAGCAATAGATTAGCGCTGTTGTAAATTTAGGATCTAAAAAACTTCTTGTTTTTTTACCCTGAATTTTCAATGGCTTGAAGTGTTGACCAAATCAAACAGGGAATAAACGGAAATAAAAGGGGGTGGGAAGTATGAATGAAGAATTAGCAAAATCAGCAATAATATTTATTTGTGTGTGGGGCTTGGCATTGGTCGGTTATGTTTTGTATATAAATATATTTGGTATGGGAAAACCTTATTGGAGGGGTAAAAATGGACGGAAGAAGAAAACTAAATCTGGAATATAATTCTTATATGGAGTTTATTGATAAGAAAATAGATGAATCATTTGAAGAAAATGATGATAGAAAAATAAGTGATTTTAGAATTGGTGGCTGTGATGATTAAAGATATAGATATAAAAGATTATATTGATAGTGAAAATAAAGGTGCCAGAAATGATATTGAATATTTAATGAAATTTTTAGAATCTACAGAGGAAAATATAATTGAAAATTATATTGATGAAGATATTCAAGAGGTATATGCTACCTTACAATTTATGGCAATATTGGTACAAAATATGTTGGATAAGTTTGAGAAAGAAAATAAAATGGTAATAGGGGTTAAGGTATGATTTATTTATATACGGGAACACCTGGCTCCGGGAAATCCTTGCATATGGGAAAAGAAATATTATCACGCCTTAGAAAAGGCCGTGATGTGATTGGAAATTTTCCAATATATGAAGATATTTTTTATAAGAAAACAATTAATTTTAAAAGAAAATTCCCATTTATAAAAATAGGTAAAAAGCGCAAATA
>JAIOSH010000112.1 GCA_021107685.1 Bacteroidales bacterium
AGAAAATATTTACAAGTAAATTTTATAAAAACTAAAATTTTAAAATTATGAAAAAGTTAATTATTTTTACGGTTATTGTATCATTAAATACATTATTATTTGCACAAAGCCCTAATGCCTTTAAATACCAGGCAGTAGTAAGAGATGCCTCTGGCGCCTCAATTTGTAACGCTGATATTTCTTTGAAATTTATCATTCATCAAGGAAGTCCAACTGGTGCTGAAGTGTATGATGAAACACACACGCCAACAACTAACGATTTTGGCCTGGTCAATCTTGAAATTGGCAATGGGACTCCTGGTTCCGGTAACTTTTCTGCTATAGAATGGGAAAGTGATATTTATTTTATTACAGTAGCACTCGATGTAACCGGTGGTACAAATTACCAGGAAATGGGAACTGAACAATTATTTTCAGTACCTTATGCACTTCATGCAGATCATGCAGATGATTTAACCCTTCCGTTTTTTGGAAATTGTCCTGCTGGAGCTAATAATCCAGCATTAGATATTCAACAGTTTGGTAATGGACAATTACTACTAGGAATAATCTATAATTCAAATAGTACATCTAATATTATTGATGTTACATCGAATGGTAGTGGAGGATGTGGTTTGAGGATGGATTTGACAAATTCTGCCAATAATTCAACAGCTTTACGGATTGATCATTCAGGTTCTGGTAAAGGTATAGATATTGATATTGATAATGGGAACAATAATTCTCACGGAATAGAAGTAGATCATGGCGGAGTCGGGTGGGCTGGATATTTCAAAGGTGAAGAAAAAGGAATTTATGCAGAATCTGATGGATCTGGCTATGCAGGTGAGTTTGAAGGCGATGTTCATATTAATGGAACTTTGACTGGATCAAATAAGCAATTTGTCATAGATCATCCTTCTGACCCATATAATAAAATATTAAGGCATAATTGTATTGAAAGTTCAGAAATGATAAATATTTATAAAGGGCGCATAAAGCTTATAGATGGAGTTGTTATAATTAAATTACCTGATTATTTTGATGCCCTTAACCATCCTGAACATCGTGAAATAAATCTTACACCAGTTAATGGCTGGTCACCTCTTTACCTTGATGGAGAGATAGCTAACAATAAATTTGTTGTTAAAACAACAGAGCAAGGAAATCCAAACCAGGAATTTAGTTGGGTTATCTATGCTGTAAGAAACGACCAGTATGCACAGGACAATCCGCTTGTTGTTGAAGAGGAAAAGGGAGTTGGGAATCGGTTTGAGAAGGGGGTATTGATATATGATGGAATGAAAAAATAATTATAATCTTTAAAATATATAGTCATGAGTAAAATTAATAAAACTGAATTCATCAGTTGTATCTCTGAAATAACCGGTTGCGGTTTTGAGAATTCAATGTATAAAGTTAATCATTTTAAACCACCCGTAATTGATATGTTTGATAATATCAATTTTAATGCTCTGAATAAGTTTAGTAGTATTAATCATATATCCAAATCTACAATGGCTGATTCAGTTTCCAAAATGACAGGGAGGTCATTCGAAAATGTGTTAATGGAAATGAATAAAATTAGCATGTAAAAGGAGCTCGTCATTGCGAACATATGGGCGGGAATGCGGGGAAGAGTGAAGCAATCTGTTAAAATAAAACGTACTGCATAACAATTTACAGATTGCTTCGCTCCATCACACAAAGCCTGCCCTTTGGCTCGCAATGACGGAAATATACAGAATAATGCAAACTGCAATTAAAAATACACAGAAAGATCAAATTAAAGAAATCCTTCAAACCTACCAAACCTGGTCTGCCTTTTCCAAATCCAACAATCATCAGGCAATGCTGAATATAATAATCCCTAATTCCGGATTCTCTGAAATAACAAATATATGCAGGAAAAGTTGGGAAATCGGTATAGATAGTTTTTATGAGTTTAATTCTTTAAAAGTTATCAAAATAACAAATAACCCATCTTATGTCATTGTACAGGGGGAAATCAGTTTAATAATATCGAAACACAGGTTTATTTCAACAGGGGTATTCCGCTCAAGTTGTGTTTTAGAGTCAGTTGATTCGGAAAGTGGTTTATGGAAATTAGCAGAGATAGAAATTGAATGGGAGTTTTGAACAATAGGCTTTTATGCTATTTATACATTTATGTATTTATCAGTTTTTCAATTTTATTGATGAAATCTATCATATCTGAGTACATTTCCAATATGTCATTTCTTTTAAATTTAATAAATGGAACATAATCTCCATCCAATCTGTTTTTAAAAGCTGCTCGTAAAATTTTACCATATTTAGATGAAATCAGATTTTCTTTAACAAATTTCTTGTTAAACCATCCAATTAGCTGTAAATGTTTTGATGATTGGAAATTATATTTTAAAGATAAAGCGGTTATTGAATAAAATATTCAATAATATATGCGATTTACAGCAACCTTTAATAAATCATTGTCTATCAACTTTTTAACCTCATCAATTGTATCTTTTGCTTGTGCAAGTCTGTATTCTATTAATATGTTTCTATCTTTATCATTAATCATGCGTAATATCCTTCCTTTAATGCATTAAAAAAAATTGGGTGTTTTCCACGAATACTATTTTTTAACTCATTCAGGGAAATAATTTGTGTATCCAGAAAAATATCGTATTTTAAGTCAATCTCATAACATAAATCATTGATTTTTCTTTTCATTTTCCAATCATATTCTTTTTTTAACACAATTATTACATCAACGTCAGAGTCTTTAGTTGCCGTACCCTTATGCTGAGAACCAAAAAGAACGACATCCGAAATAGTATTTCTGAAATTCTCAATTAATAAATCTTTTAATTCTTTAATTATTAATTTGTTGTTCATTTATTTATTTTTTTCAAAGATATAAAAAAATTTATGTAAATACAAATAACTAGAAAATTTTATTAAATCAGACGAAAAATTATTATATGTAAGGATAATTTAAAAGTGTTTTAAATTTATAAAAATTATTGAAAAACAAACAAGAGTATTTAACCTGTCATTACATTAATTGATTCTGTTAATAGAACTTTAACTCCTTCTTTCTCACAATTTGGACAATAGATATGTTTCTCAGTAAAAAAATACCCACATTTTTCACATTTGTATTGTGTTACATCATAAGTAATTTTTTCCGGTGAAGTTAAAAGGCATATTAATCCAATAAATGGTGTGAAGAGTATGCTTATTATAAATATTTTTAAGCTGCCGATTTTTTTAATCCTTCCCTTAATTGTCAAATATGCTATAAAAAAAAGATAAAGAATTATTAAAACAATTATATCCCAATCCATAATATTTATTTAAATATACTGAAAGACAAAAGTATAAAAAAATATTATTCAAAATTATTTATAAAAATAAATTTTATAAATTTACCAAAAAAAAACAATATGAAACATCCCCCGAAAAAATCAGCGATTTTCTAAGTGGAATTAAATTTAGTAAAAATATTGTAATAAATTAATAATCATTCTATTAAAAACGCAAATACTAATATAAAATATGGCGGTCTGTTTTTTAATATGTTTACTTTGTGAA
>JAIOSH010000557.1 GCA_021107685.1 Bacteroidales bacterium
ATAATGGTATAATGGTATAATGGTATAATGGTATAATGGTATAATGGTATAATGGTATAATGGTATAATGGTATAATGGTATAATGGTATAATGGTATAATGGTATAATGGTATAATGGTATAAAGATACTAATATCCATATTCCCCTATTCCCCTATTCCCCTATTTCCCTATTTCCCTTATACCCCAAATAATAATATTTAGCCAAAATTTTTGCAAAGCCGTTCCGATTCGGTATAATAATATTACATTTGCATTAGTAATAGAATCTGAAAGATTCTAAATTCTAATTTTAAGTATTTTATCACAGATATTAAAAAAATGAAAGTAACAGGCTTTTCTTTCATACGTAATGCGAAAAAATTTGATTACCCGATAATTGAAGCTATTACATCAATATTGCCGATTTGTAACGAATTTGTAATAGCGGTTGGAAAATCAGAAGATAAAACCCTGGAACTTATTCAATCAATTAAATCTTCAAAAATTAAAATTATTAATACTATTTGGGACGATACTTTACGTGAAGGTGGAAAAGTTTTAGCTGATGAAACAAATAAAGCATTTCAGAATATACAGGAAGATTCGGACTGGGCTTTTTATATACAAGGCGATGAAGTTGTACATGAAAAATATCTTCCAGTAATTAATGATGAGATGCTTAAATGGAAAGATGATAAAAAAGTTGAAGGTTTGCTTTTCAATTATCTTCATTTTTATGGTTCTTATGATTATATTGGCGATTCAAGGAGGTGGTACAGGAAAGAAGTAAGGATAATAAGGAATAATAAGAAATTTCATTCGTTTCGTGATGCACAGGGTTTTAGAAATGATAATAAATTATTACGGGTAAAGCAGGTTAATGCTACTGTTTATCATTATGGCTGGGTTAAACCACCTGCTCTTCAACAGGCAAAACAAGAATCTTTTAATAAATTATGGCACAATGATGATTGGGTAGATAAGAATATAAAAAAGTATGATGAATTTGATTACTCAATGATTGATTCATTAGCGAGATTTAATGGAACGCATCCAAAAGTTATACAGGAAAGGATAAAAAATCAAAACTGGAAATTTTCATTTGACCCTATTAGAAAAAACTTTTCATTAAAAACAAAATTTTTATATTTCATAGAAAAATATACAGGTTGGAGAGTCGGAGAATATAAGAATTATAGACTCTTAAAAAAAATGGTATAGAGGGAATAAAGGTATAAGGGTATATTCGGAACATTGAGCGAAGTCGAAATGTGTAGCATCGGTATAGAGGTATAAGGTAATAATACCTGTATTCCCCATATTTCTTTTATTTCCCTTATTCCCCCTATTCCCTTATTTCCCTTATTCCCCTATTTCCCCAATTCAGTAATAATATTTACCAAGAAATTTTTATTGTTAATTTAAGATTAGCAAAAAAAAACGACTTAAGAGGGTAACTTTTTGTTAATAAACAGAATTAAGTTAACAATAAAGCTATCCTTGAAAAAAATTTATTACATCCTTTAGGCATTGTGAAAAAATAACCTGAACATCTTAACTTGTTCTTTTGTCTTTTTTCTGCGTTATAAAAACTTTAAATAGCATCCACTATTCGTAGTTTTTATGCCTTGTAAAAAAACAAAATAACTTCGTTAATTCTGCACATTTTATTTCTTCACAAAGCCTTAGAAAAATTACTTAATAAACCGGTTTTTTTATTTGAATAATTTCAATATCAATTTATTTGATGAAAATAATCAATAGAAAATCTTCGGTTATAAATTATGATGTAATTATTATCGGGGCTGGTCCGGCAGGTATTACATGTGCTTTGGCATTAAAAGATGCAGGGCTGAATGTAGCAATTATTGACAAAGAAAAATTTCCACGTGATAAGGTTTGCGGTGATGCTATTCCTCATACTGTTCCCAAAGTCCTTCATTCTATTTCTCCATCATTCAATTATAAATTTAAAGGCTTTAATAAGAAAAATATAATAAGGGGTTACAAAATTGTAGCACCAAACTCAAATTTTTACGAGGTATTTTATAAAGGTAGCTATTATAACAGCAAACGAAGAGATTTTGATTTCCAGTTATTTCAAATGGTACAGGAAAACACTTCAACCACTTTTTATCAACAAATATATGTACAGGATATTACACAAAATAAAGATTATTTAGAAATTAAAACAAAAAATTCAAATCTTACTTTTCATGCTCAAATAGTAATTGGTGCTGATGGTGCACATTCGGTTGTTGCAAAAAAATTAACAAACAATATAACAGAACGAAAGCTCAACTGTGCTGCTGTCAGGTCATATTATAAAAATATTAAAGGTGTAAAAAGTGATGTGTCTGAAATATATTTATTAAAAAATTATTTACCCGGTTATTTCTGGATATTCCCTTTACAAAATAATGTTGCAAATGTAGGTTTTGGATTAACTTCCAAAATAGTTAGCGAACAAAGAATTAATCTCAAAAAAATTTTTAACGATATAATAACAACTTCGCCATTGTTAGCGGAAAGATTTAGCAATGCTACGCAAGTTGGAAATCTATCAGGCTATGATCTGCCAATGAGTTCGGGAACAGTCAAAGTATCCGGCTACAGGTATATGTTGGCAGGTGATGCCGCATCATTAATTGATCCTGTAACAGGAACAGGTATAGGAAATGCAATGATAAGCGGTAAGCTTGCAGCAGATCAGGTTATTGATTGTTTTGTTAATGATAGATTTAATGAAAATTATATTAAAAATTACGATTATCAAATTAGCTCAAGAATACGCAAGGGACTGAATCAGCGTTACTTTTTACAAAAAATTATGGGAAAAAAAGAATGGTTTATAAACTTTGCCATATCAGCTGCTGCCAAAAATAAATCTCTTACCGAGTTAATACGTAATTATGTTTGATGCATAAGCATGATAAAACATTATAATCAGGAATTCTTATTTAGGTCGTCCCTACGGGACTTTTGTAACTCTCTCATTTCATCCCTGACTGCCGTCAGGGGTTACAAATAGTTCGTCGCTATGCGACTTTACGGATAGACACTACTTCGGCACCATGCACTTAAACCCGCCATTTAAAATCCCATCCGGCACTTGCCCCCCTTTTCCACTGTTAGGTGCCCATACATCATTCTTATCACTATTATTGACTTGTACATCCATAGTAAAATCTCCTGACAGATAACCTGCACTGCCGGCTTGTACAGCCCAAACATCATTTTTATCGGCATTTCCTATCTGGCTGTTTGCATCACCATCACCACCAATCATTCCCCAAATGCCTGTTCCAATTTCTTTATGCCCGTTTGCTCCGCCGTAAGCCTGTCCGGCTCCGGTTGAGAAATCATAAGTGTAAATGCCTCCGGATTCTG
>JAIOSH010000007.1 GCA_021107685.1 Bacteroidales bacterium
AAAAATGACAAAATTTATTATTTTTATTTTTTGGTTAATAATTATTTATTATGCTTTTCGTCTGTTAATAAGATATGCTTTTCCTTTTCTAATAAGATATTTTTTAAAACGCTCACAAAAAAACTATTACGAAAATCATCAAAAATCAAATAAAAAAGAAGGTGAAATAAATATTGATTATGTTCCTCCAAAAAATAAAAAAGACAAAAAAAATAATTTTGGTGAATATATTGATTATGAAGAAATAAATAATTCAAAAACTTAGGATAAAATACTTTTCTAATTAATTAAAGTTAAGGCCTTTATGAAAAATTTATCATTAAAAAAAATCACTCCCTATATTATAGCAATAATTTTATTTCTGATAATAACTATGATTTACCTTAGCCCTTTGCTTGAAGGTAAAAAGTTAAAACAAGATGATATTATCCGGCACAAGGGAATGTCAAAGGAAATTGTGGATTTCAGAGAGCAAACAGGTGAAGAGGCTTTATGGACAAATTCTATGTTTGGAGGAATGCCTGCTTACCAGATTTCAGTTGATTACAAATCAAATCTTATTTCTTATATTGATAAAATTTTTCGTTTAGGTTTGCCTCATCCTGCGGGATTAATATTTCTGTATTTTATTGGTTTTTTTATTTTACTTTTAATATTAGGAGTTGACCCATGGTTAAGCATTGCAGGTTCATTAGCATTTGCATTTTCATCTTACTTTTTTATAATTATTGAAGCAGGGCATAATTCAAAGGCACATGCTATCGGATATATGGCACCTGTTCTCGCTGGAATTATTTTATGTTTCAGAGGGAAATATTTGTGGGGAGGAATTTTAACAGCCTTGTTTTTAGCCCTTGAATTAAAAGCCGGTCATCCGCAAATTACCTATTACCTCGCTCTTTTAGTAATAATTTTAGGCATATTTGAATTTGCAGAAACAATAAGGCTTAAAAAATATACTACTTTTATAAAATCAGTTAGTATTTTGATTATAGCTGTTATATTGGCTGTTTTAACTAATATTACTAATCTTTGGGCTACTTACGAATATGGAAAATACACAATAAGAGGAAAATCGGAACTTACAACTGAACAAGAAAACAGAACTACCGGATTAGATAAAGATTATGCAACTGCGTGGAGCTATGGAGTTTCAGAAACATTAACATTTTTAATACCTGATTTTATGGGTGGTTCTTCGCATGGAGAATTAAGCGAAAAATCCGAAACCTTTAAAATGCTTAAACAAAATCAAGTCCCTATAGCCCAGGCAAAACAATATATTAAACACATGCCTTTATATTGGGGTTCACAGCCTTTTACTTCCGGACCTGTTTATATAGGAGCTATAATGTGTTTTTTATTTGTTTTAGGTTTAATAATTATTAAAGGAAAAATAAAATGGTGGTTACTAACTGCAACGATCTTATCAATAATGCTTGCATGGGGTCATAACTTTATGGCTTTAACTGATTTTTTCCTTGATTATATTCCCGGTTATAACAAGTTTCGTGCTGTTTCGATGACACTGATTATTGCAGAACTAACAATACCTCTTCTTGGAATTTTAGCTTTAAAACAAGCTTTTGATAAAGAAATTGATAAAAAAGAAATTTTTAAAGCACTTAAAATTTCATTTTATATTGTTGGTGGAATCACTTTATTTTTTGCAATTTTCCCCGGAATGTTTTTTGATTTTTCTAATGTAACGGATCAACAATATCTTCCAGCCTGGTTAGTAGAGCCACTTCAAAGCGATAGAAAAAATTTACTTAGATTTGATGCTATTCGTTCATTTATCTTTATTTTTTTGGCATTGATAATCATCTGGTCGGTAATAAATAAAAAACTTAAAAGAAATTATGCTTATATATTTTTCATTATATTGATTTTAGCTGATATGTGGACTATTGATAAACGATATCTTAATAATGATAATTTTATAAGAAAAACACAGGCAAATACTCCATATCAGAAAACACAAGCAGATATACAAATACGTAAAGATACAGACCCGAATTTCAGGGTTTTAAACTTAACTGTTGACCCTTTTGCAGATGCAAGTACTTCATATTTCCATAAATCAATTGGGGGTTATCATGGCGCAAAGCTTAGAAGGTATCAGGAGCTTTATGATTTTCATATTAAAATGAATAATATTAATGTTTTGAATATGCTAAATACAAAATATGTTATTCAAACAGATAATAACAAACAACCACAGGCAAGACAAAATCCCGGTGCTTTAGGTAATGCATGGTTTGTTGAAAATTATAAAATTGTTGAAAATGCAGATGAAGAAATTGCAGCATTAAATGATTTTGATCCGGTAAAAACAGCAATAATTGATAACAGTTTTAAAAATGAATTATCAGGTTTTAATCCGAAAATTGATTCATCAGCAAGGATTTATCAAACGGAATACAAACCTAATCATTTAACTTATCAATACAAATCTAACAATGACCAAATTGCTGTATTTTCGGAAATATATTATGATAAAGGCTGGAATGCTTATATTGATGGGAATTTGATGCCTCATTTCAGGTCAAATTATGTTTTAAGAGCAATGATTGTTCCAAAAGGCGAACATACAATAGAGTTTAAATTTGAACC
>JAIOSH010000201.1 GCA_021107685.1 Bacteroidales bacterium
ATAAAATCATGTTAATCCTTTAATCATGTTTAAACTTTTCTTGTTTGTCAGGATTAGGATTGCATTCTATTTATGAAATGAACCGAATCACCAAAAAATTAAAAGTCCCTTAGATAATTTGAATATTTAAATTGTTTTTATACATTTGAAAAATGAAATTATGAAAAATTATCTTCTAAATATAAAAATGCTATTAATCAACTTATTAACAAAACGGACTACAATGGACAAAGGCGAAATGATGTGTGTAGTGTAGTAAATATTTAGAAGTTAGCTACTATACTAATGAAATCGAAAAAACTTACAATAGGAAAAGTTATAACTAGTTTTGAAAAAAAACTTTTTACGATTAATGATAATTCATCAGAGTTTGAAAATAATTGTCTAAAAAGAGAAGAAGGACTAATAAATGCAATAAATATTTGCATGAAAAAATTAGAAGAATTTGCTAGTGTTCCTGGTCTTGATTTTTTAACCAAAAGACAACAGATAAAATCCAAGATATGCTTCGAAAATTTATCGAAGTATGTTGACGAATTAATTGCTGAACTTGACAAAGAAAAAATAATATCTTATTGTCAACAACTAGAAAATAATAAGAAAAAAGAATTTAAAATATTCAATTCTCCATTTGATATAGATGTTATTTTTCTTTTAACAAACTCTTTTCATACTGCAATTACAACTAATATTTTATGGGCACCAGACGTGACAATGGCACAAGCAATAGGTATATCAAATGGACAATTAGATTTAAATGATTTGGGGAAGCATTTACCAGTTGTACTAAAACGTATAAATAAACAAATAATACCATATTTAAAAAAATCAAACTTGTTTTCAGGATTTTATCCAAGTATTACTGAAGCGATTGATTGTTATAATAAAAAATTATACAGAGGGTGCAGCTTAATTACTATTACTAGCATTGAAGGTATTGTAAGAAGACTTGCTAATTTTTTGGCTATACATCATGAATTACCATCAGATTTCATAGATGAAAAATACAGTTCACTTAATAGATTGTTACGAGAAGTAGATTGGAAAAAGGACATTAAAATTGATTCAGATTTTTTGTCATTAATTTTAGGAGAAAGTAAAACCAAAAAAGAACGTCAACAACAGTATTCAAATGGTGATATTATTAATATTGATTTAAATACAAGACTCGATTTTTTAAAAGGAAGATTTAAAGATGACAGAGATTTAATATTACATGGAAATCAACAAAACTATAATCAAGATTGGAATTTGTATTTAAACTTTTCAGCTCTTTATGAAACATATAAAGTATGTACTTATTACGAAAAAAAGTACAGTGGCTAACACCTAAGCATATAAAAACTCCGTAGTGCGTCAGCATCTATGGTTTTTATATGCATTGTTGAACGACACCAAAAGTAACGGTTTCGGCTATTTCAGAAGGTATGTGGTTTTAATAATTACCGAGGCTGAGTTCTTCAAAAACAACGGAGATTCATACCATCGTAATAAATAAATGTTTACAGGAAAAAAAATCCATTTGAAAATTTAGGTATTTAAAATATTTTCATACATTTGAAAAATAAAATTATGAAACATTATTTTCTAGATATACAAAAACCGTTATTAATCAACATTTTAACAAAACGGACTACAATGGACAAAGGCGAAATAATGCGCATAGTGTAGTAAATATTTAGAAGTTACCAACAAGGCAAAGAAAATATGAAGTTTATTTCCAAAAAAAAGACATTAACAATCTGATAGAATTATATAAATTTTTTATTTTTAATGTATAAGCAAGATGTGAAAAATCATGAAAACAATAGTCTTTATTTCACTTACTCTGTTCTTGACAAACCAATTATATGGACAGGATATCTATGAAATCAATCCAAACCTGAGCACCTTATCTCAGCAAATAGATACAGTTAATGACCAGCTAGGTATTGCAGTGTATCCTGAATTATTAGGAAAGGGATTTTATTCTTTAAATGTGGATTTTCCAATTAAAGCTAATCATAGATTTAGTGTAGGATTGACTGCTCTGGACTATGATATTGAGGAATATGAAAATTTTCAAGTAGGGGAAGGTGGAGCACTAACAGCGGGTCTAATGTATTACTATCTAAAAGGCAAGAGGAGATCCTTTTTGGAATTGGGCGTTGGTGTCAGTCTTTTCCATCGTTTAGGTGTGGATTACCACAATGATTCCCCAATATCATTACATGGCGTTATAGGTTATCGATACCAAAAGAAAGATGGTCTTCTTTTTAGGGTTGGTTTTACTCCATTCTTAAGAGTGAATAATTGGTTTCTGCCTTTAGTAGGAATTAGTTTGGGATATAGTTGGTAGATGAAGATTAATTATAAAATTAAGAATTTAAAATAAAAAGAAAGCCCAGTTGGTAATAAAGGCTATACGTAATTTGGGTAATCTACTTATATTGAAGTTTATAGCATTAAGTAAAATTAGTGGTAAACTGAAAGTTAATCGTTTCAAAATCCCAAACTACGCATAGCCAAACCGTCAGACTGTCTAATAACTATGATAAAGATAATATATTGATAAAACAGCAAAATGTATAATGCTAAAAAACAGTAATTTTGAAAAATTTATGTTAAGAATGAATAATAACATTCAGGGTTATTAGACAGACTGCCGTTGGCTGCAACTTGACAGAAAAACAACTATGAAAAATTAAATGAACACAATGCGAATACAAATTGTAATATACCTAATATTGGTTGGACTCTCAACTTCTGGTCAGACTATTGAAGACCTGGCATTTGGAACAGATACTACATTCGAGGTAATGACATGGAATATTGAATGGTTTCCTAAAAATGG
>JAIOSH010000226.1 GCA_021107685.1 Bacteroidales bacterium
CGGACCTATGGGAATAGGGATTTTATACGGTAAGCAAAAATATCTCGAACAGATGCCTCCTTATCAATCCGGTGGAGAGATGATAAAAGAAGTTACATTTGAAAAAACCTATTTTAACGAATTACCTTTTAAATCTGAAGCAGGAACTCCAAATGTTGAAGCTGTCCTTGGTTTTGATGCAGCTCTTAAATATTTACAGGATTTAGGATTTGATAATATTAAGGAATATGAAGAAGATCTTTTAAAATACTGTACTGAAGAATTGCTCAAAATACCGGGAATAAAAATTATTGGCACTGCAAATAAAAAGATCAGTGTAATATCTTTTATTATTGACAAAATCCATCCCTATGATGTGGGAGTGATTATTGATAGATTTGGTATTGGAGTCAGAACAGGACACCATTGTGCCCAGCCAATTATGGACAAGTTTAAAATTCCAGGAACCATAAGGGCTTCTTTTGCTTTTTATAATACTAAAGAAGAAATTGATAAGTTTATAAATGTTATTTCAAAAGTAAAGGAGATGTTAGGCTAATATCTAACTCTAATAAATCCGGGAAAGTCGGGCTATGCTGGAAAACACAAATCTCACCAAAGTACTCCTGCGGAGGCCTTTTAAACTATAAATTTCCCCAATTATTCTCCAAAAAAATTTGGAAATATATAAATATTTTTGTTAATTTTGAATTAACAAATATTAAAACCTATTTCTTATGAAAAATTTTATACTTATTTTTTTACTTCTTACCAGCATAGTTTCTTTCTCCCAACAAATAACACGTGGCTCCGAAATAGGAGAAATTTACTTTATGGGTCCAACAGCAACCCTTTTATACGATGCCATTTACCGCTCTACTGATTTTGGTGAAACTGCTCTTTGTATGGATAGTGTTTCTGCTTTGAGCAACACTATTGTTGCATTAACCGCCGACAAAACACCAGGTAGCTTGTATTTTAGCACAATGGAGGGGGGCTTTATTATTCAGGTAGTTACGGGAATTCTAACACATGGCAATTGCATCAAGGAGGCATCTTAAATAAATTATGTAGCGGCAGAAATGAAGGTGAAATATATAATGCTATAGGGTCTCATAGCAGTGACTATGGAATGAATTTTACTAACCATAGTTTACAGGGCTATTTTGGCTCTCTTAAAACAGTTGATATTGATACAGAAAATGGAATTGGTTATTGTATTTCAAATAGCTATGAAGTTATTGATACTTTGTACTTTTTTATTTCTTATAATAACTTTAATAGTATGGAAGTAATAAGTAGATTTAATTATATGGATGGTGAGCATGTCCAATTAAGTAGAGAAAATAATTCCGGGTATTTATTTTTATATAATGCAAATAGGAAGAGTTTATTATTGAGCGAGGATTATGGAGAAAATTGGGTTCTTAAAAACATACTTTCTTGTCCAAACATCCCAATTTTAGGGATTACTGGCGGTAGACAAGACGGAGAATTATACATTTTAGTTATTTATTTACAAATGATGGGACAACGTCGTCATGTTTACATATATCATAGTTTAGACTATGGAGAAACATTCACCGTTTATCATCCTGTCTCCATTGGACCTGACCCAATTTATGCAAACTTTATTGCTGAAGATACCCTTGTTGAGCCGGGTGATACAGTTCAGTTTACAGATCTATCAAGCGAGGCAGAAACCTGGGAATGGGATTTTAATAATGATGGTGTGATTGATTCTTATGAACAAAACCCAACTCATATTTACCAGGATACAGGTTATTATACTGTAAAACTAACCATTACAGGTGAAGCAATTGAAGATTATGGGATCAGGTATGATTATATACATGTGGACGATTTAACAAATACTAATTTACTCGAAAGTAAGAAAGATGAAATATGCTTCTATCCAAATCCGGTAACTGACCATATCAATATTTCAATTAAAGATGACACCAAAAGTTTTATTAAACTCTACGTATATAATTCAAAAGGTGAGTTGGTTCGATTCTTTGATTTTGAAAGTAAAAGTCCACAAAATGCAACTTCAATTCATGTAAATGATTTACCGAATGGAATCTATTTCTTGAAAATAAATACACCACATAAATCACAAATAGAAAAAATCATCATAACCAATTAAATTTTAAAACAATGAAAACAAGAACGTTAATTCTTGCATTAATTTTTGTCAGCTTTGCAGTTTATTCACAAGATTGAGTTGAGTTCACTGCCAGTGAAAGTACAAAGCCAAATTATGAACTCTTAAAATCAACAGATACAATTGTTGAGTTTGATATAGATGTACCCGGAATGTTTTCAACTGTCGTTGATACATTCAACAGGGTACAGATAAAAGAACATACTAAAATGGATTCGATTGGATATCCCGAGATGCCTATCGTTTCGTATTTGGTAGCTATTCCAACGTGTGATAGCGTAATTTTGAATTAAATACTTTAGATTTTTCATTTAATAACCATACTTACAAAGTGTACATAAGCATAGATACCAGTAATGCTATTATTGAGGTAGATGAAAATAATAATACTAATTCAAACTTGTTAAAACTATATTCATTTTATGATAATTTCCCTGTTGCTAACACATTTAATAGTAATTCACATCCAATATCTTTTGATTTATACCAGGAATATGAAGGAAAAGAAATTATATTTGGTGAAAGCATAATTTCTACCAATGGAGATAAAGTTTTTGTTGACTCTGGAAAGACAAGTTATTACACAAATATTGCTAATCTATATAATGACCAATATTTTCAATTACTTAAAGTTTATAAAAAAGATATTCCTGATCAAATCAGGGCTTACGGAGAACCAAAATGGATTTACAATTTACCACTCAATATAAGTGGTAATTTGCACGGACCTTTTGTTTGCGATATTGATGATAATGGTTTTGAGGAAGTTTTGATTCTAACATATAAAACGCACTGCCAAAATATAAACAGATTGCTTCGCTCCTCCGCTTAATTCCGACCCTATGGCTCGCAATGACGGTATGTTCGCTCCATCACACAAAGCCTGCCTTTTGGCTCGCAATGACGAGTAAATAAACAGATTGTACCTGCAAACCAATATTTTTAAAAGAACTATAAGTTCGTAGTTATACCTGTTTGAAATCAGTATAAATTTTTTATTGCTTTTCTGCTAAATCTTTAAAAAATTTTATAATTTAGAGCTTTTTTTATCCAAAATATGATAAAACGAGGTTTATATATTCTGTTCCAACCCGCCATTCTTAGCCTGATTATCGGGTGTATTGTTATATTATTACTCCCTCCCGTTTTCAATAAATATGTTGCAAAAACCATAAAAACTAAATCAATTACCGAATATGAGGTCTTTTCATATCATGATCTTGATTACGACGGATATAGTGAAGAAATCTTGTATCAAAATCCACCAGGAAGCCATCCTTCTTTATTAATAAAAAGCAAGCGTAAAATTATTGATCAACGGAATTTTAAAGGAACTTATAAATCTGCATATGTTTTTTTATACTGTGATTATAATAATGATAGTGTTGATGAAATTTTTGTTTTTACGATTGAAAAGGATTCAATTTATTTTTATGGTATAAATCCTTTCAAAACTGAAGAACGGTACTTCTTTAAAAAATTTATTGACAAATGCAGTAAATACAACGACAATTATGATTGTGAGGTAAATGTTTGTGATTTTCCTAATATTGACAATAACGCTTATAAAGAGATCGTGTTTGAAATTAGTACAGGTTTATCGCTTCAGCCACGTAATTTGTATATTCTCGATATATTTAATGATACTGTTATAAAATCACCTGAAAGCGGAACTGCCGTTTATTATCCCGTTGCATTTGATATAAACAATGACGGATATAATGAATACATGGGTGAAAGCCCTGCTCACGGCAATTGTCATAAAGAAAAAGAAATCCCTTATACTGACTACCATGCCTGGCTCATGGTATTAGACAGGAATATGAAATTCCTTTTTGAACCCATAAAATTCGGAGGGTATAAAACTATTTTAGATGTAAAACCATTTAAGCCAAAGAATACAACTTATCTTGTTGTTTTTCAAAAGCACCAAGGACCAGAGGATATTGAAAATAAACTGATGCTGTTTGATATATACGGTAATAATATTAAAGAGAGGAATGTTGATGATTTTTACGGGATAGAAAGCTCTTTCCTTCTTTTAAGAGATATATCGAAATGTGATGACCTTTTTATGATTTATAATAACGGACAGGTTGAACAGCTCGATTCGAACCTGAATACCATAAATTTTTTCGAAATAAAAGGAATTCTTAATGTCAGGCCAATCAGAGCCGATATTGACATGGATGGTACAGATGAGTTCCTTTTCTGGAGTGAAGACCTGCAAAGTTTAATCATTACAAGGAATGATTTTTCTTATCCTGTTAAAATAGATCTAATAAATGACCTTAAAGGCGGAACATATCACTCTGTTATCCAGCGTGGAAATGAAAAACTACAATTATATATTCAATGCGGCTGCCATGCTTTTATTTTTGAATATTCTAAAAATCCGTTACATCCTTTTAAATATCTTATCTGGGCAGGAATATACGGAGGCGTCTTCCTGTTCCTTTTTCTTTTACAGAAAGTGCAACAAGTGAGGGCAAGGCATAAATACAAAACTGAAAAGAAAATAGCAGAACTACAATTGAAGTCGATTAAAAGCCAGATCGACCCTCATTTCACTCTCAACCTGATAAACTCTATTGGCGCCCTTTTCCACAGAAAGGATAGTGAAAAGGCGAGCTATATATTTGGCAAATATGCCAGACTGCTTAGGTCAACCATATTAAGTTCGGATAATATTGCTATACCGTTAAAAGAGGAAATAGAATATGTTAATAATTACTTAGAGCTGGAAAAATTCCGCTATGACGGCAAATTCGATTATGAGTTTAATGTAGCAGATGGCGCCGACACTTCTATCGAAATTCCCAAAATGCTGCTCCACACTTTTGCCGAAAATGCTATAAAACATGGAATAAAACATTTAAAGGGCAAAGGAAATATAAAGATTTCCATTGGGTACGATAGGAAGTTTTATTATATTCAAATTGAAGATAATGGTGTTGGGAGAATAAAAGCAGCGAAATATTCGGGATTGAGTACAGGCAAAGGGCTAAAGATACTTGACGATATGATGAAACTTTATTATGAACTGAAAAAAGTTAAAATTACTTTTGAAATAACCGATCTTTTTGATGATCTTAACAATCCGAAAGGAACGCTTGTGAATATAACAATACCAGTTGAAAAATTTGGATCGAAAGGATAAATTAAACTATAAATCATGAAAGAAATCACCTGCATAGTATTAGATGATGAAAGAGGGGCAAGGGAACGCCTTGTAGTCCTGTTAAGTAAAATTGAAGGTATTAAGATAATCGGAATCGAAGGAGAACCTGAGATCGCTATTGAAACTATTACCCGCAAAATACCTGACCTGGTATTTATTGATGTTGAAATGCCCAGGCTAACCGGTTTTGATGTTGTAAGAGAAGTCAGAAAAAAGAATGTGTATCCTGATTTCATTTTCGTAACAGGATATAATCAATATGCTATTAAGGCTATTAAAAAAGAGGCTTTTGATTACCTACTCAAACCCGTTGATATTGATGAATTAAATAAAACATTAAACAGGTATAAAAACAACATTTTTACCCGTTTCAAAGAAAAAAAATCTAAAAACGCTGAGGTGTTAAGACAATTCTCGGAAAGAGAAATAGAAATAATAAAGTTAATTGCCCAACATAAATCTGCTAAACAAATTGCTGAAGAATTGTATATTAGTAAAAGTACAGTTGATACCCACCGGAAGAATATCTTTGAAAAAGCCGGGTTTCATAAAACTTCCGAACTTATAGTCTTTGCTTTAAAGAACGGACTGGTAAGATAATAAGAGTACGCCTATAATAAAACTACACGTCACCTGACTTCGTCATTGCGAACCTAAAGGCGGGAATGCGAGGAAGAGTGAAGCAATCTGTTCATTTTTTCGTCATTGCGAGGAATTGACAAGTTGGACGGTGTGAGGAAGTGAAGCAATCTGTTTCTCAATTCCCGTCATTGCGAACCTGTAGGCGTGACAGTGCGAGGGAGTGAAGCAATCTGTCTAAAATTAACCGTACTACATAACAATTAACAGATTGCTTCGCTCCATCACACAAAGCCAACCCTCTGGCTCGCAATGACGGGTATGTTCGCTCCTTCACACAAAGCCTGCCCTCTGACGCAATGACGATTCCCGATTCCATGAGAAAATGACCTGACAGGTTGGGAAAAATCTAATATCATAAATCCTTCCCTCCCCTTTTAACGGTATCAATTTACCATTTTGATGGTATTAGAAATGGGTATCATTGGGTTGTAATTTTGTATCAAAATATTTTATTGTGAAATCAAGTATAAAAACTAAAAAAAATGAAAACAGTAACACTAATTTCCGTTTTGCTATTTATAGCATTATTAAATTGTAAAAGTCAAAGTCTTTCACCAACAGTTATTTCATCTTTTGGCGGCAGTGATCAAACTTCAGGAACAAGCTGGA
>JAIOSH010000308.1 GCA_021107685.1 Bacteroidales bacterium
ATTTGGATGTTTTTCGCCAAAGTTTTTTATATCTGACTTTAAGGCTGATTCCAATAAATCGCGTGCCTTTTCATAGTCTCCCAAATCTTGGTATACTAATGCCAGGTTGGACTGACGAACTGCAACATTTGGATGTTTTTCGCCAAAGTTTTTAAGACCTGACTTTAAGGCTGATTCCAATAAATCGCGTGCCTTTTCATAGTCTCCCAAATCCTGGTAAACAAGTGCCAGATTGTTTTTAAGTTGAGCTACATCTGGATGGTTTGTACCGGGGAACAATTCGATAATTGCATCACCATAAGGGATGAAAGGAAATTTATCAATTGGATTATCTTTTGACTGGTCAATACTTAATAATGCCGTAACAGTTTCCAACAATGGGGCAATATCCTCAACTAATTGATTTAATGAGGTTTTCAATACTTCATTTAAAACAGCGTGTAATTTATAGCTTTCATTCTCTTTATTCTTTTGTAAAAAACCTGTTTCATAAAGTCCCTCCAAAACAGAAGGAAAATCATTAGTCCAATAGAGTTTTTCAACCTGTAGCAGGATGTAAAGGAAATCATAATCAATATCTATTGACGGTAGTGCTGTAAATTGTTTTAAAATCCATTTTTCCTGCTCATTCAACTTGCTTGCATTAAATATTTCATTTAGATAAGATTTTATTTTTTCAATTTTTTCATTGTTAGAGCGACTAACACTAATATTAACCGTAGCATCAGTTCCCAGAGCTGCCAAACATTTATCAAAATTCCATTTGTTGCGTTTGGCAGCTTTTGCCAATACTTCAATGGTTAATGTGTGTAGTTCAACATGTTCAACTATGGTTTTAATTTGTTTTTCACTATAGGTAATACAATACATTTTAAATAAGGCAATAGCATCCTGTAAAGAAAGAAAATCAATATCCATAATATAAAAAGGTTCAATACGCTCTCTCGAGGTAATTAACACATGCCAATTTGGAGCTTTGGGCAGGAGGCTGTAAAAGGCTGCCAGTTTGTGTTTAGCATTATCTATTACTAAAAGATTAGGTCCACCTAAATTGCTTAACTCATTCATACAAGCAACAAATTGCTGCTCCGGCACCAACTTCTCAAGCCTTAGATTTCGTAATAAAACATAATTGGATAAAACAGCCTCTTTAAAATTTTCTTCCACATTTATCCAAACAATGTGATTATACTCTTTATCATAGGTTTCAATATATACTTCAGCAAGAGTTGTTTTTCCAATGCCTCCCATACCGTTCATAAGAACAGTCTCTTGTTTCTCCAGTAAAGTTTTCCTTAATTTGTCCAGGTCTTTAGCACGTCCGACAATATCACCGGGAGCTTTTCGTGGAACAGTAGTTATTTCTCTCGGAATACCAGCCGAAGGATTAACCTTTTCATCAAGTTTTTGTAAAATGTCTTCTGTATTTTTTTTTTATAATGTCAAGTTGTTCAAATACAGGTATAAACTTTTGTGCTATATTGAATATTTCAGCTTGATAATTTTCTTTAATTGCGAGTTCTTTAAGTTCGTTGTCTGTTGTAAGATTTTTTTCAAATAGTTGAATAAAGTGTTCAATATCCTTTTCTCCAGGTTTTAAAATGTTTGGATTTAATTGAAGCTCTTGTTTAATTCGCTCTTCATCCAAAATATAATTATTGTCTTTAAAAAAACGATATTTCAAAAGCTCATCAATAATTATTTGTGATTTATAAAAAGGGAATTTCCTCTCTCTTTCGGCAATAGGATATTTAGAACTAAAATCATCAATGGTTTTATTTATAAGCGACTCCAATTTAGTTTTATAAATATCAGGATTTTTCTTAAAAACGTGATCTAATCCTTTATTAATGGCATATCCAATAATTTGCTGAGCAATAAAAAGACCTATCATAATATCAATGTTGTTTTATTATTAGTTTATTGTGGAATCGGCGATAACATATAAAAATTGTATGCGAAAATAGGAAAAAAATTACATACGATTAAAAAAAATTAAAAGGAAAAAATTACGGTATTTACTGAACTCCTATTTTATCAGTTTACAAATCGTCGTAAATCCTCTTTATTAAAATTCCATTCCGGTGTATATATTACATCTGTATTTTTCTTAAATTCATACCAGGGACTTAATTCATTATTAATAGGATTGATCAATATTTGAATTTCTTGTGCAGGCATATAACTTTGAGCCAATAAAAAAATTTTCTTTCCTGTATTTTTATTAATAGCAACATCTACAAGTATTACTGCATGACCATAGGGTTTTCCTTTCTGTATTAAAACATCACCAATTCTTATATTTTCAATTTCTCTTACAGCTTCTAATTCGTCATATAAAGAACTTGTATTTGCATAAGCAAATATAAAATCCATGTATTTCAAAAATTTTTTATATGAATAATCTCCTTCTGCATATTTTTCATAATATCTTGGTTTGCCGTCTGACACAAAGTTAAATAGGATTTTTTCGTATTCTTTTCTTTGATATAAGTATTCGGCACGTAATCGCATAACTGCATCTGCACATTGTTGCAAGTCTTTTTTTCCTATATCCATTTTTACTACAGAAATATACACATTATCCGACAATTTCTCATAAGCATTATAATATAACACTTTGCTTCCAAAAGGTTTCAATTCTAAGTTCCGAAGATAATAGCCAAATGAATTAGAATCTGCTTTTATCCTGACATATCCTTTGGGTGGATTAAACCGGGTTTTAACATATTTCCCCTTTTCATTAATTATTTTGATAACTTTACTATCAATTGTTTCTTCGCTTTTATTTAGCTTTTTATTTCCATCGGATTTTTTTTGACTACAATATGTCAGGGTTATTATTATAATTAGTATTATTAATATTAAGTTCTTCATGGTATTTTCCTAAAAAACTTTTTTTCCAAGGAGTTAGTAAAAGATTAGTAAAGTATTATCATGTTAAATTAAATTATAAAAAAATTTGATCTTTCTTAACTTACAAATCCATTTTTTATAGCAAATCTTATTATACCGGCAATATTACTAACATTAATTTTTTTCATCAGGTTTGTCCTGTGTGTGTCAACAGTACGATGACTAATAAAGAGCTTCTCCCCTATTTCTTTATTTGAATAGCCTTGTGCAATTAATTTTAAAATTTCAATTTCGCGATCTGTCAGATCAGAGATTATACTATTGGCTTTAAAGGATGATTTTATTTCGGTTTCTTTGTTTAATAATGACATTGTAACTTCGGGTGAGAAGTATTGTTGTCCTGAAGCTACTTTTGATATAGCTTCTATTAATTCATTCTGGTCGGAATTTTTTAATAAATATCCATCAGCACCGAGTCGGATAAGTTTTTTTACCAAGCCTTTTTCATTGTGCATTGAAAGGATAATAATTTTTATTTCAGGATTAAATGATTTTATCTTTTCAGTGGCTTCTATTCCGTTCATTATAGGCATATCAATATCCATCAAAACTATATCAGGATTTATAAGCTTTGCTATTTTAACAGCCTCTTTTCCATTATTAGCTTCTGCTATTAAATCAAATTGAGGTACATTATTTATTAAAGATTTAATTCCATCAATTATTAACTGATGGTCGTCAGCAATTAAAATTTTTATCTTTTTCATATTGGTACTCTGATTGTTGCTACTGTCCCTATACCGGAACCGGTTTCATAATTTAGCTCTCCATTGATAGCATCTACCCTGCTGTTAATATTTAAAAGTCCTATGCCTTTATCTTTAATCTCTTCAAGCTGAAAACCTTTTCCATTATCTTCAACCATAAAAACCAACATCCCTTTATTTTTATATAATTGAATGTTAACATTGGTGGCTTGTGAATGTTTTATAACATTATTTATCAGTTCTTGTGCAATACGGTAAAGCCCGATTTCAATCTTTTCGTCAAACCTGTCAGTAATGCCGAAATGTTCAAAACTAACATTTATTTGTAAATTTCCCAAACTATTATTTATCATATCTTCTATGGAAGGAATAAGACCCAATTCATTCAATTCTCTCGGCATCATTTGATGTGATATAGTACGGACTTCATGGCAGGCATTATCTAATATCTTGTTAATTTCCATAAGATTAGATACATTATCCTCATCTTTCACTTTTTTTGAAGTTATCAATCCCTGGCATGTTAATTTTAATCCTGAAAGTATTTGTCCCAAACCATCGTGCAAGTCTTTAGCAATACGTTTTCGTTCTTCTTCCTGGGTTTCTATCACAGTTTTAAGTCTTAATTCTTTTTGCTTTATGATTTCAGCATTTAATAAGGCTTTTTGCTTTTGACGATAACGGTAATAAATAAAAACACTCAAAACAATAACCGATGCAACAATTAACAAAAGAAGTAAGATTTGATTTCTTTGCTGAGATATTTCCAGTTGATGTATTTCTTTTTCTTGTGTAAGAAAAGTTATTTCTTTTTCTTTTTTCTCTGTTTCGTATTTAGTTTGCATTTCAAGAAATTGTTCGGATTTTTTTTCATTAAAAACAGAATCATTTAGTAACTGAAATTTTTTAAAGTACTCAAGTGCTGTATCAAATTTCTTCATTGCTTCGTAAGTAGCTGATAAACCATAAAATATTTTGCTTATAAGAAGTTTTGCTTTTTGTTCTTCGGCATCATTAAGAGCAATCTTATAATATTTAATTGAGTTTGAATAATTTTTTAATTCATTATATGTTCTTGCAATATTTAGTAAAGTATATATTCCGCCAAATTTATCACCTGTTTTCTTATCAATTTCATAAGTGTTAAAAAAGTATGTAAGTGCTTTAGAGTAATTATTTTTTTTAATGAAAAGCTCTCCGATATTATTTAATGAAATAGCTTTACCCTGAAGTATATTATTCTTTTCACTAATTTCCAATGCTTGATTATAGTAGTCCATTGCCTTTTCATTATCATTTTTAGCATCATAAATAGTTCCGATATTATTGAGTATCATTACTGTTCCATATTTATAATCAAATTCTTCAAGTATTTTCAATGATTTCTTATAATTTTCAATAGCAAGATCGTATTCACCAAGAGTTTTATATAAAACTCCCAAATCATTATAAGACGAAGCCATTGTTTTTTTCAAACCAAGTTCTTCGGCAATCTTCAGAGCTTGTAATTGGTATTCTAAAGATGTTTCAAAATCGCCCTTGTTTTTATAAATAACACCTGCTATTGAAAATGCACGTGCCTGTAATGCCTTTAGCCCGAATTTACTTGTAATATCCACTGTTTCTAAAACATATTTCAAGCATTTATCAGGATATTTATTATACTGGGCACTGGCAATAGAATATAATATTTTAGCACGATTTGTATCAGTAGCTGTAATTAAAACCTTTTCCAAACTATCAATCTTGGAATTTGAAAAAAGCTTAGGGGAAATAAAACATATAATTATTATAAAAAAACATTTAAGGATTTTCATATTTGTCTGAATTAAAAATATTCTTAATAAAATTATGACAAATTTAATAATTTAATTTTGAGTTGTGAGTACTTAATTTTATTTTTGTCATTTTTATATAAATTCAATGAAAGAAACAATACTAATATTAGATTTCGGTTCTCAATATACACAGTTAATTGCACGCAGGGTAAGAGAATTGAATGTTTACTGCGAGATACATCCTTACAATTCAATTCCTGAAATCAATTCTCATATAAAAGGTGTAATATTATCAGGAAGTCCTTTTTCGGTCAGAGATAATAATGCCCTGATTCCTGATCTATCGGAAATAAAATCCAGGCTGCCCATATTAGCTGTCTGTTACGGAGCACAGCTTCTTGCAAAAGAAGCAGGTGGCGAGGTTATGCCTTCAAAGATCAGGGAATACGGAAGGGCTAATTTGTCTTTTATTGACCTTTCAAATCAATTACTAAAAGATATATCTATCGGAACACAAGTATGGATGTCGCATGGTGATACTATATTAAAAATCCCTGAAAATTTTAAAATAATTACCAGCACTGAAGATGTAGAAATTGCAGGATTTCAAATTAAAGATGAAAACACTTATGGGATACAGTTTCATCCTGAAGTTTATCATACTACCCAAGGAAGCATATTATTAAAAAATTTCATTGTTGATATTTGTAAATGTTCCCAATCATGGACACCTGATTCTTTTATTGACTCTACAATTGATGAATTAAAAATTAAATTAGGAGATGATAAAGTAGTTCTCGGTATATCAGGAGGAGTTGA
>JAIOSH010000119.1 GCA_021107685.1 Bacteroidales bacterium
ACCGTCATTGCGAGAAACTGACAGTAGGGATTGTGTGATAGAGTTTCGTGGCAATCTGTTAATAAATAATGAATTAGGTTTCAAATAAACAGATTGCTTCTGAACGCCAACACACATGCCTTCCCTACTGTTCATCGCAATGATGATATTATAGACAGGCACTAAATAGTTACAAATATTAAATATTCTTCATGAGAAATATGAAATTCATATCAGTATAGACACAAGTGATGCTGTAATAGAAATGAATGAAAATAATAATGAGAATTATATTAGTAAAAAAGTCTGTTTTTATCGAAATAATTACCTGGTTATTAACTCGGTCAGTGATAATTCCTACCCATAAAACTTTTCCTTTCAATTCTTCCGAAAAATTCGTAATTTTGCATAAAACAATGAACTATGAAACAAAAAGATGACCAACTTAACAATCTTTTTGCAGCGTCGATAAAGCAAAACTGGACATTAGCCGCCTTTTCTGATTACCAGGGCGAAACCTACACTTATAAAGATGTAGGAAAGAAAATTTGTTTCCTGCATAAATTGTTTGCCGAAGCAGGCATCCATAAAGGCGATCATATCGCTTTGTTAGGGAATAACTCGTCTTTGTGGGGAATTACTTTCATCGCGATTATAAGTTTTGGCGCTGTGGTGGTGCCTATTCTGAATGAGTTTTCGGCCGAAAATATTTACCACATTATACACCATTCCGACTGCAAGCTGCTATTTATTGCTCCAAATATCTACAACAAACTGGAACAAGAACACTTACAAGATCCAAAGGCCATCATCAACATCAATGATTATTCGTTGATCCACGAGAAAAAGGACAGAATTGGTAAGTCCATGGAGAAAGCCCAAAAGAAGTTGCAAGGAACAAATTTTCAATCCGATGATGTCAGGTTTCCACAATTTGATGCCGAAAGCACTTGCATTATTTCTTACACCAGCGGCACATCCGGCTATACTAAGGGCGTAATGTTGCCCAGACGAAGTATAATTTCCAACATCATTTTTGCACAGGAGCACATGCCACTCTCTTCGGGAAATACTATTGTTTCGTTTCTCCCCATAGCACATGCTTATGGTATGTTGTTCGAATTTTTGTTTCCTTTTACCATGGGATGCCACACCACCTTCCTGACCAAGATCCCTTCGCCGCAAGTCGTTACCAAGGCCTTCGGGGAGATCAGACCACACCTTATTCTTTCGGTTCCGTTGGTGATCGAAAAAATTTATAAAAAACGGATATTACCCAGCCTGGAAAAACCGATAATGAAGATACTTCTTTCCTTACCTGTGACATCAAGGATTATAGAAAAGAAAGTAAACCAAAAACTTACTGAGACCTTTGGAGGAAATTTCCGTGAGGTGGTCATCGGCGGTGCTTCATTGAGTGAGGATGTGGAGCAGTTTTTCAGGAAGATTGGCTTCCGATTTACAATAGGTTACGGCATGACAGAATGCGGCCCATTGATAAGTTACGAGGCATGGGATTTAACACGGTATCGTTCATGCGGAAAAGCGGTTGACAGAATGCACATTAAAATTGACCTGGCTCATCCCGGAGATAAAATTGGCGAGATATTGGTGAAAGGTGATAATGTGATGCTGGGTTATTACAAGAATAAAGAGGCTACTAAAGAATCGTTTACCAGGGAGGGTTGGTTAAAAACCGGAGATTTGGGTTACTTGGATGAAAACAGTTATTTATATATCAAAGGCAGAAGTAAAAATATGATCCTTGGCCCCTCCGGACAAAATATCTTTCCTGAAGAGTTGGAAGCCAAAATTTGTAACCTGCCTTATGTTCAGGAGTGTGTGGTGAAATACAATAAAGAGAAACTCATTGCCATGATCTATCCCGACAGGGAATTGATGGAAAGCGAAGACCTGAATTTCGAACAGATCGAAAAACACCTAAAGGAAAGCATACAGGCATTAAATAAGGAATTGCCCAAATACGAGCAAATTGCCAATTTTGAGCTTACTGATGTGGAATTCATAAAAACGCCGAAGAAAAATATTAAACGTTACCTTTATATGTAGAAGCGTTTGGCGTTTAGTGTTTTGAGTTTAGCGTTATATGGTCAAATCACCGAACATATAACGTATAACAAAAAAATAGATTTTTAGAAACTTAATAGTTACAAACATTAAATATTCTTCATGAAAAATATTTTTTCATTAATAATTCAAATATTTTTATTAACAAATTTTATTATTAATAATAGCTTTGCTCAACAAAATGACCTTTCATATTACTTACCAGATATTAGTGAGATAGGGGAGTGGCTTCCGACTGATTCTGCACAGAGATTTAAAAATGATGAATTGTTTTATTTTATCAATGGTGGAGCTGATATTTTTCACGAATACGGGTTTAATGAACTTATTACCTGCAAATATTCAAATAATAACAATAAAACCTTCCGTATTGAAATTTATCAAATGAATAACAATAATGCTGCTTTTGGTATTTATTCAATGAGAAAAGCGAAAAATGGTAAAATAATGGAAATAGGATTTGAATGTTTATTATATGATAATTATTTGATTTTCTGGAAAGATAAATTTTTTTTAGTATTATCATGGAATGATTTGGAAAATATAAAAACAGAGAAAATAATCAGTATTGCCAAAATTATTGATTCTAAAATTATAAATAATGGGAACAGACCCGATATTGCAAAATTATTTTCAACAGATAATTTAAAGACAGAAGATTTAAAATATATAAAAGGAAATATAGCTTTGAATAATATTTATTCTTTTGGTTATGGTAATATCTTCGGATTTAATGAAGGTATTGTTGGTGATTATAAAGATTATAAAATTTTTATTTTCAAATATAATAATGAGGGAGATGCTGTGAAATGGTATAATAATGCTAAGGGAAAAATTGAAAATAATAAAAAATTTAATACATTTAAAGAGCTTCAAAATAGTTTTTCAGTAACTGATAATAAATATAATGATATTTATTATGAATTTTATATTAATAATATAATTATTTTGCTGTGTAAAGAGAATATTATTCCCGATGAAATTATAAATAATATCAAAGAAAATTTAACAAATTAAAGATTAAAATTTAGTATATTTGAAATTTAAAATTTCTAAAAACATATTGTGAAAAATTTAGTCTTACTTTTCATATTAATTATCAGCACAATATCTTTTTCACAAAAGATAACACGAGGACCTGATATTGGAGAAATATATTTCATCGGACCTACTTACACTGATGAAGGCTTATATTATTCCACAAATTTTGGAGAAACAGCAGTTTGCGTTGATAGTACTTTTACAAGCAATATAATGACTATTTCTGCAGACAAAACATCCGGTGTAATATATTATGTTAATATGCAACAAGGTTTATACAGATCTGATAATTATGGCAACCAGGGAAGCTGGCAGCTAATAAATGGAAATATATATATAAATATAAAAAGCGGTTTAGCTGAAGGGCTTATATATAATGCTATTGTTTCTCATAGCGAAGATTACGGAGCAAATTTCATACCTCATTCTTATAATGGCTTTTTTGGGAATTTATGCTCAATAGAAATTGATAATAAGATTGGAACAGCTTATGCAATTGTTAGTAAATCATCTGTAACTGATTCAATTTATTTATTAATTACAAATGACAATTATGAAAATCTTACGATTCATAATGTATTTCATCGTTTTAATAACCCGATAGGACCATTATCCCGATGTGTAGAAGAAGGAGAATTATTCACATTTATTTATTTTCCAAATGAAACACCGGCAACTTTAAAACACAGTAATGATTATGGATATTTGTGGACAATTTGCAATGAAATTAATGTTACGGATTTTTATATTTCAAGTTTTGAAGGAGGCAGACAACCCGGAGAAGTATATTTATTATTTGACTTTATTAATATGATGTGGCAAAACGCCCACATTTATATTTTACATTCCACAGATTATGGGATAACATTTGAAACATTTCATCCATTTTCTAAAGGAAATGAACCTGTACTTGCTAATTTTTCAACTACTACACCAGAAGGAAATCAACCATTAACCGTTGACTTTTGCAATTATTCAATAGGAAATATTCTACAATATGAGTGGGATTTTAACAATGATGATACTATTGACTCTTATGAACAAAGCCCTGTATATACATATCACGATACAGGATATTATTCTGTTAAATTAACTGTGATTGGACCGGATAGTTCAAATACATTTATCAGGGAAAATTATATCCATGTTAAAAACGTAACAGGTTTATTTGAGAATAAATCTAATCATGAATTAATTTTTTACCCTAATCCATTTTCAAAAACAATTAACATATTATACTATTCCGATAAAGAATATAATAATCATGAGTTATTGATTTATAATAATACCGGTGAGTTAATAAAAGTTATTGTACTTATAAAAAAATTAATTTCAAACAGATATCAGTTTATTTGGGATGGTACGGACAAAAATGGAAGTAAATGTAAAGCAGGAATTTATATTATCAAATTGAATATAAAAAATGCTTTACCAAAAAAAATATTATTAATTTATTAAACCTCAATATTATGAAAAGAATTACAATTATTTTAAGTATTATTATTATTACTAGTATTAATTCCTTTTCACAGGATTGGATAGAATTCACTTCGACAGAAAAAACAACACCTGAATACGATTTAATTACTTCAAATGATAAACTTATAAAATTTGAAATTACAATACCTGGTATGTACTCAACAAAGAAAGGTAGATTTCAGCGTATAAATATTAAAGGTCATGATAAAATGGATTCTATCGGGTATCCTGAATTACCTGTTTTATCATATCTTCTTGCTATACCCGAATGTGGCAATATAGAAATAAATGTCAGCTTAGAAGATTCAGTCAGGATTGATAAAATGAATATATATCCTGCTCCCGAATTAGTGCAGGATTCCACAAAAAATGGCTATCCCTATCTAAAAGAAAAATTCCGTATTAATAATAGGACTTATAATACTGATAGCTATTTTACAGGTACTATTGCAAAATTGACTGACAGAGGAGCTATAAGAGCACAGCATGTTATCAGGGTGTTGATTTATCCTGTTAAATTTAATCCTGTGAAAAAAGAAATAATTGCCTATTCAAAAATAAAAATAACCCTAAAATTAAATAATACCACTGGTTTAATAAATGAAAATGTTGGAATTTTTCAAGAAGTAGTTAGCAATTCTCTGATAAATTATAAATCTGACGGTTTAAATACATCTGTTAGTTGTGGAGCTGGTTATGTAAATCCAGGGTCTTGGAAGTGGGTTACTTCATTTCCAAATGGTTATATTAATGATGCATGTGATTATTTAATTATAACGCATCAAAATTTCTTTAATGATCGTGCTGCCAAAAGAGAAATAAATATGCTTGCACAACATAGAGCTAACTTTAATGGTTTTGATGTGATAATTGTTAAAATCGAAGATATTGAGGATGAAGATAGTATTCCCGGTTTAAACACTTCAGAAAGAATTAGAAACTTAATTAAAAGAACTTATAAAGATGGCAATGCAAATCATACTTATGATGGAAAATTAGCTTATGTAAATTTATTTGGTGATTTATATGATGATGATGGAAATATTCTAATTCAGAGCTATCCATTTGAAAATCCTCCATTTAGTTACTCATCGGGTTATGATGTGTTTTTTAGTCAACTTACGGACTCTGCCGGGATATTTGACCACTATCCCGACATTATGCTTGGTCGCTGCAGTGTGGATAATACAGAGCAAGTGCGAAACATCGTCCATAAAATCCTGCACTTTAAACCAGAAGAACTGTATTATAAAGATGAGATGTTTACTTATATTGGTTTTGATAATGCTTTTTCAACTACTGAAAGTGAAGTGATGTTTATGGTGGATGATATTGTAGGTGATACATATCATAAAAAGTTAATGTTACCACCTGAATTTGATAAACCATTTCCTGATTGGGATACAATCCCATATATTACCATTGGAACTTACACTAGTGATTTGAGTAATTTACTTGAAGCTTACCGGGAAGGAAATATGTTTGTTAATTATATGGATCATGGAAGTAATTGCTCTTGGTATGGCGGGTTTAGATTTGATAGTCTGAATTCAAGTCATAACCACAAATTACCATTTATATTGAGTTGTGCATGTTTAACAGGTAAATTTCAAGCTTCGTATATAGATTGTATGGCAGAGCAATTCACATGTTACGATTCGATTAAAGGAGCAATTGGTTTTGTAGGATCATCTATTGTATGTGGTGTCAGTTCATTTTATTTAATATCGTCTTATTTCGAATCATTAATGAGGAATTATTCCAGTGTGCTTGGTGAAGCAATTATGGAAACAAAGATAAAATATAATGATTGGCGAGATGATTATAATTTATTCGGCGATCCGGCATTAAATATTTTTTATGAAAATACAAACACTATCCTTCCCGATTTGCATGTTAAAAAAGACCAGATAACGATAAAACCGGATGATCCTAACATTGGGGACCGTATCCTGATTGAAGCAATTATTAGAAATTCTTACTTGAAAAATGCAAATGATACTTTTTACGTTTCATGCTATGTAGTACATCCCCGCTACAAAAATACTATATGGTTAGGAAATCATAAAGTAAACGGCTTAGAAGGATATAGTAATAAAGCACTGAATTTTATATGGAATACTACAGGATTAAATCCTGATAAATATGAAATTCATATCAGTATAGACACAAGTAATGCTATAAGTGAAATGAATGAAAACAATAATATGAATTATATTAGTAAAAAGATCTGTTCTTATCGAAATAATTATCCGGTTATTAACTCGGTCAGCCGTAATTCCTACCCTGTGAGCTTTGACCTTTATGCCAATTATGAAGGTGAAGAGATAGCTTTTGGAGAAAATATAATTACATCAATAGGAAATATAATTACAACTGAACCTGGAAGCACTATACGATTTACCTCAATAGCAAATCTTACGAATAATCAAAATTATCAGGTTATACAAATAAGAAAAGATACTCTATCTGTTCGCTCCATTGGAAATCCTTCATGGTCTTATGCACTTCCGAATGATTTTTATTATTATTCAGAAGGACCATTTGCTACAGACATAGATAATAATGGATTAGAAGAAATATTATTAGTTAATAAAACCAAGTTTGATAATATTTCACGAATTAAATTAATATGCTTAAATTATAATGGCACTAACAGATGGAATTATGAAACATCTACATCTAACCCTAAAATACCTTTAGTTTGTAATTTTGATGAATCTGTCAATACCATAATTTGGCCTCATTTCACCGGTAAAATCTACTTTATAAAAGAGAACGACTCTAATATCCCTGTGATAAGCATAGATTCAGTGCAAATTTCCAATTCCTTTATACTAAATAACCCAATATTAACAGATTTGGATAAAGATAGTAAATTGGATTTAATATTATTATGTTATGACCCTACTCAAGATTCTATAGATCTTATAACCCTTAATCTTCCTGATACAACTTTCATAAATAGAAGAAGCTTTGCTATAAATACTTATATGGATCCAATTGTATCGGATGTTAATAATGATGGCAAAGGCGAAATTATATTAGGTATAAAAGATTCAGGTATATTAATTTTAAATCATAATTTAGAAACAATTACCTATATAGATGAGCCAAATATTTATTTTCCTGATTGTGATTCTAGACGAAGCGAACTTGTATCAGGGGATTTCGATAGAGATGGATATAATGATATAGTATGCCAGACTAAAGAAAATGAAATTGATTACTATCTGAAAATTTTCAACTATTACGGAGAAGAGATATTTGTAACACCAATAATTTCACCTATGAATTCTTGCTGGATATCGGATACAGATAAGGATATGAAAAATGATATTATTTACTCTTATAAGGAAAAACTTTATGTAGTTGAAGTTCCTAATGCAGGCAATACCATAGGCTGGCCAGGGCAACAAGGCAATCATCGTAATACAGGTGTATTGGAACAACCTGCATATTTTGCACCTGAAGGGGATACTGTTTACTGGATGAATACTATTTCACTCTCACGTATGCAAATATTACCTGAAAATACTACGGTTATCATAAAACCCGGAACAAAAATCATAGCACACGATAGGGCTGCTTTATATGTTTACGGTTCATTAATAGCCGAAGGTACGGAAAAATTTCCTATTGAATTTTCAGCAGATATTTCAGGTGCAGGAAAAGATTACTGGGAAGGTATAACACTTGCAAACGGTAGTTTTTCATCATTAGAATATTGTATAATTGAAAATGCTAAATTTGGTATCTTATATGAGAATTTTCAGCGTCAAAGCATTGTAAATTG
>JAIOSH010000088.1 GCA_021107685.1 Bacteroidales bacterium
AAGTCATAACAGCAAAGGATTTAATTTTGTTGGCAATCCTTATCCATCTGCTGTAAACTGGAACAAGGACGATGGTAATGGCTGGACAAGGACAAGCACAAATGTAGATCTAACACTTTATATCTGGAATCATAGTGTGGGAAATTACGGAACTTATGTTAAAGATGCAGCAAGCGGGACTAACAGTGTTGACAGCATTATACCGCCTCATCAGGGCTTTTTTGTACATTGTAATTCAGCTACCGGAACATTAAGTATTAATAACAATGCCCGAACTCATGATTCAAAGATATTATTAAAAAATGGTACAAATAATTTTTATGATGATTATTTAAAATTAAAAGCACAAGGTAACGGATATAGCGATGAAATAATTGTTCAGTTCAATCCTGCTGCTACAAAAGGTTTTGATAGCAAATACGACGCTTTTAAATTATATGGAGATTCTCTTGCTCCCCAGTTATATTCGCTAACAGGAGATAATGTTAAACTATCGGTTAATACTTTACCGGATATTAAAGCATATTCGATAATACCTCTCGGGTTTGAGGTTGGAGTATCAGGAAATTATATTATAAAAGCAAATGAATTAGCAAGCTTTAACAAGGTCATTCCAGTATATCTTGAAGATTTGCTGAAAGGGACAATAATAAATCTGCGAATAACTCCTGAATATAACTTTACAGCAAATATTGATGATTCACCTGACAGGTTCATATTACATTTTTCAAATAATGAATTTCCTTATAATGAAGATGTAAATACTAATCCGGACGGAATAAATATTTATTCTTATGAAAATAATATTTATGTAAACCTCTTATCTGCCGGCGAAGAAGTTACAGGAGAAATAGCTGTTTATAACTTATTAGGACAGGAAATAAAAAGAAAAACTATTAATGCTTCTTTAAACAAAATTAGTCTTAATAATAGGGCTTATTATATAGTTAAGGTATTAATGAATGATAATATTGTAACCCGAAAAGTATTTATAAAATAAAATAATAATATAGCATTAATGCCAAAACAAAAATATTATGCTGTTTGGAAAGGTAGAGAGACAGGGGTTTTTACAAGTTGGAAGCAATGTGAAAAGCAGATAAAAGGTTTTACGGGTGCTGTTTATAAATCTTTTCCTAATAAAGAATTAGCTGAAGAAGCATTTAACGGGAATATTGATGATTATTTAGGAAAAAATTTTGAGAAACCTATTATTACTAAAGAGCAAAGATTATTAATTGGCGAAGCTGTTCAGGAAAGCTTATCAGTAGATGCTGCATGCAGTAGAAATCCGGGAATACTTGAATACAGGGGAGTTGATACAAAATTGGGAATAGAGCTTTTCAGACAAGGACCTTTCCCTGAAGGCACAGTTAATATCGGTGAATTTTTAGCATTAGTTCATGGTTTGGCATATTTGAAAAAGCAAAAAAGTAAAATACCGATTTATTCCGATTCCAGAACAGCTATCAAATGGCTTAAAGATAAATCAATTAAAACAAAACTTATAAAAAATTCAAAAAACGAATATCTGTTTGATTTAATTGAAAGGGCAATAAATTGGTTAAATAATAATAATTATGAAAATAAAATATTAAAATGGGAAACTGCTGTTTGGGGAGAGATACCTGCTGATTTCGGAAGGAAATAATAATAAATTTGGGAGTTTTATTTTTTTATATCAATTTTTTATTTTTTTTGTAATAATATTATTAGAAATTTGTACTTTTGTAAGTTTTCCCTCTTAAAATATATTTAATTAAATAAAATATTAACTGAAAATTTTATACTGATGAAAAAAATTACTCTTATTGCCGTTATGTTTATGGCTTTATTATTTGGAATTTCAAAAATTGGTTTAGGGCAGACAACTCTTTCTGCCGGTGATATTGCTATTGTTGGATTTGCAATGGATGCCCCCGATGAATTTACCTTTGTGTTATTGATTGATATTGAATCCGGTACCGAGATTAACTTTACTGATAATGGATGGTATGCAAGTGGGAGTTTCAGAAGCACAGAACAAACAATAACATGGACCGCTTCAAGCAATTTATCAGCCGGAACTGTAATTGCGTCAAACGGTTTAACAGGATTATCAAGTAGTGGGGATCAAATTCTTGCTTATCAGGGTGATGCAAGTAGTCCAACTTTTATTTATGCGCTAAATGATGAAGGCTCAGGCGTTTGGCAGAGTGATGCTACTAGTTCCAATACTTCAGCTTTGCCATCGGGTTTGACAAACGGAACTACTGCTGTTGCTATTGTTGAGAACGATAATGGTTACTATAATGGAACAACAACCGGTACAAAGAGTGAATTATTAGCATCAATTAGTAATAATACTAATTGGAGTACAAGTGGCAGCAGAACAGGATACGACCCTTCAGATGATGGTCCTTCAAGTTTTACTGTTCAAAGCGGATCTACATTAAATCCCCCATCAAATCTATCAATAGATTACATTACCTCCGATAAAATAAATATAACCTGGACAAAACCTACAGGCACCTATGGAACAGATTGGGATGGAGTTATCGTTTTTGTTGCTGATGGCACAAACGAAACCGATATTGTTGAGCAAGCAGGACAAATGGATGGTGCAGATTACAATAATGCAAATACGAATTATAATATTGCAGGAAGTTATACAGGTTCTGCCGGCTTACAGATAAGTCAGTTAGTTGCAAACCAAACTACTGATGCAAATGGCAATATTACAGTTACTAATTTAGATGACGGTGATACATATTACGTAGTTGCTTATACATATAAAACCGTTACAGGTGACGATAATGATGATTGGTCGAATGCTTCTTCGGAAGTAAACGACATAGCTGAGGTTGAGAATATTTCAAATTTTTCGACAACCGTAGGTACCGCACAGCTTACTTTAAATTGGGATAATCCTTCAGGAACTGTTGGAACATGGTGGGACAGGATAGTAATTATGGCAAGTGAAAGCAGTTCATTTGCAGGAGCAACAAAAGCAAACTGGGATGCACTTATCAACGGCACAACCGATTGCCCTTCAAATTCAGATTGGAATACAAGAAGCAATGCAAATGACGTATATGACCAGGCATATTGTGATGATGATAATACTAATTATTTTGTTTATAATAATACCGGAGGTGCAAAAGCATCAACGATTATTACAGGTTTGACAAATAATACTACATATTATTTTAAAGCTATGGTTTATTACGAAGATGGAAGCAGCAGTGAAGTCTGGAGTAGTGGAGCTAATACTTCCGGCACACCCGAAGTATTGGCAGACTTAATAATCACTGAAATCCATTACAACCCCTCAACAGCTCAGGGAGACGATTATGATTATGAATTTTTAGAAATTTATAATAACGGAAGTTCATCTGTTGACTTGGAAGATTACACATTTACTCAGGGAATGGATTATACTTTTCTTACAGGTGCAAGTATTGATGCGGGAGAATATATCATAATTACAATAAAGTCATCATCTTATTCAGGTAATGGTTACCAGGTATTTGAATGGACTTCAGGTGGTTTAGTAAATGATGGGGAAGATATTGAACTTAGAAATGATAATAATGTTGTTATTGATTATGTAAATTATGATGATGGTTTCCCTTGGGCAAGCGCTGCTGATGGAGGAGGTCCATCCTTAGAACTTATTAATACATCTTATGATAATTCCTTAGCTTCGAGTTGGACATCAAGCTTAGCAAACGAAGGCAGCCCCGGACAGGCAAATGATCTTACAGGTGCTGCTTCAACTACATGGATTGGGACTTCAACAAACGACTGGGCTATTCCAGATGAATGGACAAATAATGTTCCAGGTACAGGAACAAATGTTACAATTCCGTCAGGCACAAACTATTCTGCAAAAACAGATGCTGCAGGAAGTTTTTACAAATGCAATGACCTAACCGTAAATGCCGGAGGCGAATTAACTGTCGATGATATTTTATCGGTAAATGGCAATCTAATTCTTGAATCTGATGCAACAGGAACAGCATCTCTTTTAGTTTATGGTTCGGGTGCAGTTAATGTCGCAGCAAAAGGCACCACAACAGTAGAACGTTATATAACAGAAGATGCCTGGCATTATATTTCATCTCCTGTTGATGACCCGAATACAAGTGTATATACAGGTTTATACCTTATGTGGTTTAATGAGCCTGATAGTGTATGGAAATATATTGTAAATGCTGACTCAACTTTAGCTACCGATATGCAGGGTTTTGCAATATGGGCGGCAAGCTGGTTAACAGGCAATGCAACTGTTAGTTTCACCGGTTCATTAAATACCGGAGCTAAAAGTATTTCACTGACAAATACAACAGCAGCAAGTCATAACAGCAAAGGGTTTAATTTTGTTGGCAATCCTTATCCATCTGCTGTAAACTGGAACAATGACGATGGTAATGGATGGACAAGAACAAGCACAAATGTCGATGCAACTCTTTATATCTGGAATCATCCTGCAGGAAATTATGGTACTTATGTAAAAGATGCAGCAAGCGGAACTAATAGTGTTGACAGTATTATAC